>JAZFQW010000303.1:0-10723 GCA_036445335.1 Alphaproteobacteria bacterium
GTCGGCTGGCGACCGAATAGCTCGACCAGATCAACGCCGACACGCACGCCGAGGCATAGCCGGCGGCATGCGCCCGGTCGATCTCCAGCCGGCCGCCGCCGGTGATCAGCAGGGCGGCGCCGCCCAGTCCCATCAGCACGCCGGCGATATGCCACCATCGCAGCCGCTCGCCCGGCAGCAGCGCCGAGAACAGCACGATCAGCAGCGGCCAGGTGTAGTTGATCAGATTGGCCTCGACCGGCGGCGCCAGCCTGAGCGCCAGGAAAAAGAAGAAGTGGAATCCGAACAGCCCGCCGATCCCCAGCGCCCAGACCGCCGGGCGCTGGCGCAGCGCCGCCAGCGGCGAGCGGCCCCGCGCCGCCGGCCAGACCAGGCCGATCGCGAACGCGACGGCGAACGCCATGCCGACCAGCTGGAACGGCGGCACCCCGCCGGTCAGCGTCGCCAACAGCGCCAGCGTCGCCCACATCAGTACGGCGCTGCCGCCGACCAGCGTCGCCCTCCGCACCGCCGCGGCGTCGCGCGCGACCGAATCTCTCGATTGTGTCATTCCGGCACGGCGCGGCGTTCGTCGCTTGTCCGTCGTGACGGTTGGGACCTGGTGACAGCGACCGCCTTGCCGCGATCACCGGGTCGCCAACCCGCTGTCACGTCGGTACCCGTCTGCATCCGATCACAGGCCGTGAAGATGGTCGGCGAAGGCGGCGACCGGGGCCTCGTCGACCATCATCCCGGCGGGCACCGAGAAATGCCCCTGCCGGCGCACGAACAGGTGCGGGTCGGGGATCCCCCAACGCTGGGCGATGCCCAGCCCGTGCTCGAACGGCGCGATGGTGTCCTCGCTGCCCAGAACCATGAAGACGTTCCCTGCCCCCATCGCCGGCGGCGCCTGCGGATCGGTCAGCGGCCGCCACCGCCGCAGCATCTCGGCGGTCCAGCCGATGGCGGCGAGCCGGCGGTCGACGCCGAACGCCTTGGCGATGTCGCCGGTCAACGCGACCTCCTCGATGCCCTCGCTGGTGGTGTACAGCAGCAACGCGTCGGCGCGCATCGCATCCGGCCAGCCGTCGGCGTGGGCGGCGGCAAGCTGGCAGCAGAAGGCGCCCAGGCTGATGCCGCTCCAGCCGACCGCGCCGCCGCTGGTGCGTCTCGCCCAGTCGGTCAGGACCGCCAGCTCGCGTACATGGGTGGCGAAATGGTCCAGCGCGCCCAGCGGCGTCCGCGCCACCAGCGGCTCGCCGCCATAGCGGCCCGGCAGTCGGCGGCGGCCGTGCCACGGCGCCTCCGGCGTGACGACGCGAATGCCGCGGCGGCAGAAGGTCTCGATCTCGCGCAACGGTCCGCGAACGTGGTCCGACTCCATGCAGATCCCGTGCAGGTGGATCAGCGTCGGCGGGTTGTCGACGCCTTCCGGTTCGTAGACGCGGGCCCAGCAGTCGCTGCCTATCGCCGGTTCGGGCAGGGCGAAACGGACCCAGTGCTCGACGCCGATATCGCTGGCCACGACGCGGCTTTCGGTCACTTCCGGAACGGCGTCGGGCATGCGGTAGGCGGTCGACGGATCGGCCAGCCGGGCGCCGTGACGCGCCTCGACCTCGGCCTCGGTCGGCAGCACCCAGCGGCACGCCTCCAGCCGATGGGCGCGGCCGAAGATGGCGAAGCGCAGCCGCGCCAGGGTCAATGCCGTGGCGGCGTCCAGCCGCGCCTCCTCGGCGGCAACGGCGGCCTTGGTCGATTGGTGGCCGCCGTCGAACAGCACGCCCTGCCAGTGGGCATCGGCGTCGTGCAGGCGGGCCACCGCCCGGTCGACGTCGCGCAGGCTGCGCTTCAGCCAACGCGATTTGGTGACCGTCGCCGGGTCGACCGGGACCTCGGCGCAGAACCGCTCCAGGTCGCCGCCCGCCACCGTCGCCGCGGCCCATGCGCGCGACATCGGAAATACCCAGTCGGCGAGCACCCGGATCGTCACCTCGTCCAGCCACGGCCGCGCGATCAGGCTGCCCAGCGGGCTGCGCATCAACCGGCCATAACTGGGGCGCGGCCTCAGCCGCACGCGGTCGGGCCGGATGACGCGCCGCCGGGCCGACCGCCGCTGCCGGGCTGAAAGTCGGATGACCCGGCGGGTCTCATCCCAGTCCAACACCGTGTCGACCTCGCCCAGGCGGACCCAGCGCACATCGTCGACGTCGTCGCCGGCGGCCGGCTCGCCGTCGCCGGCATCGGCGGCGATCTCGACGAGCGTGTAGTGGTACTGCACTCGGCCCCGGTCGTCGCGGGTGATGCTGTCGACCGCGGTGATGATGCCGGTGGGCCTGACGCTCAGGCCGGTCTCCTCGCGCGCCTCTCGTACCGCCGTTTCCAATACGGTCTCACCCAGTTCCTGCGCGCCGCCCGGCAGGCTCCACTGGCCCTGACGCGGCGGCCGGCCGCGCTTGACCAGCAGCACGCGGTCGCCGCGCCAGACGACGACGCCCACGCCGACCAGCGGCCGGTCGGGATAGGCCCTGCTCATCGGCGGGCCACGGTTGCGCCGACGTGGGTCGTTTGGATCTGCACGACGTTCGGCATCGTTGTCCCTAACGGTGTCCGCGTCGCATCGCTCGACCCGGCCACGCGACGGAACGGCTGGACGGCGGCCCGCCGCTCACTATCTATCTTATAGGTACTGCTTGCTGCCGCCACCGGCGGAAGGATGTCGACGATGAACGACCTCTCGGAAATGGGCGCGCGCCTGCGCGACCTGCGCGGCAACGCCGAGATCACTCAGGCGGAACTGGCGGAACTGGCGCTAGTCGACGTCGCGGCCGTCGGTGACATGGAGCGCGGCGAACGCGTCATCTCCTACCCGCATCTGCGACAATTCGCCCGCGTGTTCGGCCTGTCCACCGACGCCCTCGACGGCCTGCTTCGCGGCGGCGGCGGAGCCGCACGGCACGCCGCCTGACGACCGGATGGCGGGAGGGCGGCAGGCCGCTTGCCCGATACGACGGCATCGCGCCGCGCGGACCGTGGCCAGTGTGAGAAGTGCGGGTTAGTACATGTGCTGGCCGCCGTTGATCGACAGGGTCGATCCGGTGATGAAGCCGGCGTCGTCGGACGCCAGGAACATGACGGTGCGCGCGATCTCCTCGGCCTCGCCCAGCCGGCCGACCGGGATCTTGGCGATGATCTTCTCCAGCACGTTGGGCGGCACCGCGCGCACCATGTCGGTGTTGATGTAGCCCGGCGCGATGGCGTTCACGGTGATGCCCTTGGCCGCGCCCTCCTGGGCCAGCGCCTTGGTGAACCCGTGGATGCCCGATTTAGCGGCGGCATAGTTGACCTGGCCGTATTGGCCGGCTTGGCCGTTGATCGAGCCGATATTGACGATCCGCCCGAAACTGCGGGCCCGCATGCCCTCGATCACCGCGCGGCTCATGTTGAAGCACGAGCCGAGATTGGTGTCGATCACGGCCTGCCACTGGTCCTGGGCCATCCGGTGCATCGTGCCGTCGCGGGTGATCCCGGCGTTGTTGACCAGGATCTCGACCGGACCGGCGTCCTGCTCGATCTCCTTCACTGCCGCCTGACACGCGGCGAAGTCCGACACGTCGAATTTTTTCGCCGGGATGCCGGTCTTTTCGGTGAACGCCTGAGCGGCCGCGTCGTTGCCGGCGTAGCTGGCGTAAACCGTGTTCCCGGCATCCTTCAACGCGATGCTGATCGCCTCACCGATGCCCCGGGTCCCCCCGGTGACCAACCCAACTCGCGCCATCGTTTCCTCCGCTGATTGGTATGTCTGGTGCCCGGCGGCCGGCGCCGCGAGACGCGGCCAGGCCGCCGAGGCGGGTCTATCGCCCGTTGCAAACGGTCCGGTCAGTCGCGCTCGACGCACATGGCGACGCCCATGCCGCCGCCGATGCACAGTGTGGCCAGCCCCTTCTTGGCGTCGCGCCTGGCCATCTCGTGCAGCAGGGTGACCAGCACCCGGGCGCCCGAGGCGCCGATCGGATGGCCCAACGCGATCGCGCCGCCGTTGACGTTCACCTTGTCGGTGTCCCAGCCGAGGTCCTTGTTGACGGCCAGGGCCTGGGCGGCGAAGGCCTCGTTGGCCTCGATCAGGTCGAGGTCGTCGGTGCTCCAGCCCGCCTTCTCCAGCGCCTTGCGGCTGGCCGGAATCGGCCCGGTGCCCATGATCGCCGGATCGACTCCGCAGGTCGCCCACGAGACAATCCGCGCCAGCGGTTCCACCCCGCGCTGTGCCGCGGTATCCGCGCTCATCAGCACCAGGGCGGCGGCGCCGTCGTTGAGGCCGCTGGCGTTGCCGGCGGTCACCGTGCCCTCGCGGTCGAACGCCGCGCGCAGCTTGCTCAGCGACTCCACCGTCGTGCCGTGCTTGGGGTGCTCGTCGGTGTCGACCACGACCTCGGACCTGCGCGTCTTGACGGTGACCGGGACGATCTCGTCGCTGAACCGGCCGGCATTCTGGGCGGCCTCGGCCTTTTGCTGCGATGCGGCGGCGAAGGCGTCCTGCTCGGCACGGGTCAACTGCCATTTCCTGGCGACGTTCTCTGCCGTATTGCCCATGTGATAGCCGTTGAAGGCGTCCCACAGGCCGTCCTTGATCATGGTGTCGACGAATTTCAGGTCGCCCATCTTCTGGCCGTTGCGCAAGTGCGCGCAGTGCGGCGCCTGGCTCATCGACTCCTGGCCGCCGGCGACGACGATGTCGCTGTCGCCGAGCTTGATCGCCTGCTGGCCGAGCGCCACCGCGCGCAGCCCCGATCCGCACAGCTGGTTGATCTGGTAGGCGGTCTTTTCCACCGGGATGCCGGCGCCGATCGCCGCCTGCCGCGCCGGGTTCTGGCCCGCTCCCGCGGTCAGGATCTGGCCCAGGATGATCTCGTCGACCTCCTCGGCCGCCACGCCGGCGCGGTCCAGCGCCGCCTTGATCGCGACGACGCCGAGCGCGTGGCCGAGCATCGTGCTGAGGCCGCCGTTGAAGGCACCGACCGGGGTCCGCGCCGCCCCGGCGATTACGACATCGGTCATAACTCCGCTTCCTCTCTGACTCGTGCTCGATTGATGGCGGCGCAGCGGCCGCCCAGTGAATTTGGCAGTGCAACATGAAACCATAAGACCGGCGTCGACCGGGCGCAAGGCGGTGGCGGCCGGTTCGCGCGGCCATGTTCCTGCAGCGCCGAGCGCAGCGGACTCTCGCCGTCAGTCGGGCGCCGTCAGCCAGTCGGCCAGGGGTTTCCAGATCTGTCGTGGCGCGCGGCCGCCGACGACCATGCCGATATGGCCCAGCGTCGGCTCGATGCGCCGTGCGCCGGCGATCGCATCGGCCAGGGCGCGGGCGCTGGCCGGCGGCACGATGCGGTCGCGGCTGGGGATCAGGTGCAGGCTGGGCACGTCGAGCCGGCCGGGGTCGACCGGTTCGCCGGCGATCCGCCATTCGCCGCGCGCCGGGGTGTTCTCGCCGTACCAGCCGGAGAGGCATTCGATGGCGACCGGCGCCGCCAGCGGCACGCCGTCGTTCAGCCAGTCCTCCAGCGCGACGAACGCCTCGGCCCGGTCCGACGCCGGATCGAGGCGGGCGAATGCGGAGAACTTCTTGACCGCCAGCAACGGGTCGAGGGCGGTGAACAGGGCCTGAATCCCGTCCACCGGCAATTCGCCCCATTCCGCCACCAGCGGCAGGAACGGCGCCATCGACGCCGCCAGCCGCTCCGCTTCGGCCGGTGCATCGCCGTGGAAATCCCATGGCGTGGCCATCAGCGCGATCGCCGAGACATCGTGTGGCCGTCGCTGCGCCAGCGCCGCGACCAACTGTCCGCCCATGCAGTAGCCGACGACCGGCAACGGGCCGCCGGCGGCTGCGACCGCCGCGTCGAGCGCCCGCTCCAGCCGCCCGGCGATGTAGTCGGTTAGGGTGAAGCGGCGCTCGATGTCACCCGGCCAGCCCCACTCGACCAGCAGCGGCCGAATTCCGCTCTGCGCCAGCCAGCGCAACAGGCTGCGGCGGGCCGACAGATCCAGGACGTAGCCGCGGTTGACCAGCGAGGGTACGAACAGCACCGGCCGGCCGGCGGATCCGCCCTGGCCGTAGTCGAGCAGCCGCGTCGCGCCCTCGCGCCACAGCGTCGGCGGATCGGCGAGGTCGCGCCGGTAGGGGTGGTGGCGATACCGTTCGAGGCCGGTCAGCAGGGTGTCGAACCGGGCCCGCACCTCGCGCGACACCGAAGCGGCGAAGCGCTCAGCGTCGTGGCTTTCGACCTCCGCCAGCAGCGCGCCCAGCGGACCGTCGGGCTTCCAGTCGGGCAAGCCGCTCCTCGATAACGGCAAGGCGGCGAGCGATGTCAGCCACAGCGACTGTGCCGCTGTCAGGTGCAGCGCCAGCGGACGCGGCCCCTGGCGCGGCGCCGGCGGCGTCTGGTCGCGACGGGGCGGACGCGGCTCTGTCATGGCTGTCCTGCTTGCTCGGGTCGTCACCATGCGGCTGTCCGTCGGCCGATCCGAACGGCGTGGTAAACGGCGCCGGCATGAACGGGACCGCCGCCAGCATGGCCTGCGCCAGCGGCGCCGCGGCGGCCATATGCTGGCCGACCATGCCGTACAGCCGCGCCATCGCCTCGGCGGCGTGAGGGTCCGACGCGGCGGCCGCCCACTGGTCCTGCCAGAGGTCGAGATAGCGGCGCGCGAGGTCCTCGAAGTCGGGCGGCTCGGCCATGGCGCGGGAGTATAGGGGCGCCGCCCGCCGGTTGCCAGCCATGGCTGCCTGTCAGACCGGGGACGCGGCGGCGGCAGTATCGTCGTGCCGCAGCACCACATCCTGGTCTGAGGGCGTCCGCTGGCCCGCACGTCCCGGGCGGATCGAGCGCCCCGGTCGCACGCCGTGGCCGGGGCATCCGCCTGGGAAGGCTTGCGCGACCTTGCCGGTAACGCGTACCACATAGGGTGAGAGCCGCCACGACGGTTTTATGTGCGCGAAAACACTGCTGACATGGCAAAGAAGCAATCCAGCGACGCGGCGCCAATCAAGATCAAGAAATACGCCAACCGGCGGCTCTACAACACCGCAGCCAGCAAATATGTGACCCTTGACCATCTGTGCCAGATGGTCAAGGAGGGTATCGATTTCGTCGTATCCGACGCCAAGTCCGGCGAGGACATCACCCGCGCCGTGCTGACGCAGATCATCGTCGAGGAGGAAGGCAAGGGCCAGAACCTGCTGCCGATCGGCTTCCTGCGCCAGCTGATCAGCTTCTACGGCGACAGCATGCAGTGGATGGTGCCCAACTACCTCGAGCATTCGATGAATTCCTTCGCCCGCAACCAGAAACAGATGCGGCAATACTTCCAAGAAACCATGTCCGGCATATTCCCGTTCGGCACGCTGGAAGATATGGGCAAGCAGAACATGGTGATGTTCGAACGGGCGATGAATATGTTCACGACGCCGACCGGCGACGGGGCGTCGGCTGGATCCGCCGCCGGGGCGCCGTCGGCGCGGGGCCAGGCGCTCGAGTTCATGCAAATGCAGGTCGACGAACTGCAAAAGCAGATCGACCTGCTGGGCGCGCAATCGGCCGGTCAGGCGCTGGACGCCCTGAGGCAACAACTGGAAGCGCTGCAGACCCAGATCGCCAAGCTGAAGAAGGGCTGACCGACCCTAGCCCGCATTTCTCACGCAGACCGTGGCCAGAGTGAGAAGTGCGGGCTAGCGTGGCGCCACGCCGGTTCCGCGACGGATCAGGCCGGATCGCGGCTTTGGCGTGCGACGGGCTCAGCGGTTGCCGGCAAGCCGAGCCTTTTGTGCCGGCATCGGCCGTTCTTGTACGGTCTCGGCCAGGGCTTCCGCGACCACCGTTTCTCCGGTCTGCCAGGGACGAACCAGTTCCGGCCGAGCAAAATGGTAGCCCTGAAGGTAATCGGCGCCCTCCGACACCAGGACCTTCGCGGCCTCCGGGGTCTCGACGCACTCGGCGACCGTCCTGAGGCCGAACCCCCTGGCCAGCCCGACCAGGGTGCGGACGAACAGCCGGTTGTCGTTGTTGACGGCGATGTCGCGAACGAACGATCCGTCGATCTTGACCACGTCCACGGTCAGCGCCTTGAGGTGGCGGAACGAGGTGTAACCGGCGCCGAAATCGTCGAGCGCGACCTGGCAACCGATGTCGCGGACGTTGGCGACGAAGAGCGCTGTCTCCTCGATGTCCTGGATCGCTGCGGTCTCGGTGATCTCGACGATCAGGCGCTCGGCCAGTTCGCGGCGGCCGCCGACCAGGGCCACCAGGCGTCTGAGCCAGCCATGGTCCGATGCGGTGAATCCCGATATGTTGAGGGCCAGCCGGACGTCCGGATTGGCGTCGAGCTCGGCGATTCCCAGCTCGAGCACCCGGCGGTCCATCATGCGGGCCAGGCCGAGCCGTTCGACGACCGGAACGAATTCGCCCGCCGCGATGATCCGGCCGTCGTCGTCGCGCATGCGCAGCAGGCATTCATAGAACGCGACCTGGTGACTGCTGGCCTCGACCACCGGCTGGTAGGCCAGCAGCAGATTGTCGTTCTTCACCGCGTCCTTGACTTGCTCGCCGATCTCCATGTCGCGGCGGTGGTCCGACCGCTGCTTTTCGGTCAGCTTGTACTGGCGGAAGCAATCGCGCCCCTGGCGCTTTGCCTCCTGCATGACCGACTCGGCCCGGGTCAACGCTTCGGCCGGGGTCTGCACGAAAGACGGGAACACCACGCCGCCGATCGACACCGAGACGTGGATCGGCCCGACCGGTGTCTGGATCGGCTTGTCGCGGAACAGCCTGAGGATCTTTTCGGCCACCTTGGGCACGTCGGTTTCCGGACATCGGCTCAGCAACAGGCCGTAGACGTCGCCGCCGAGCCGGCCGATGGCGTCGCAGTCGCGGGTCATCCGCTCCAGCCGCTGACCGGCACCGACGATCACCGCGTCGGCGGTCAAGTAGCCGTAGGCGTCGTTGACCAGCGACATCTTGTCGATCCCGATGCACAACAGCGCGCCGGTCGCGTCGTAGCGCTGGCAGTGCGCCATCTCCTGATGCAGCATGTCGCGCAGCCTGCCGCGGTTCAGGTGTCCGGTCAGCTCGTCGAAATTCGCCAGATGTTCCAGGCGCGCCTCGTTCTGCTTGCGCAGGTCGACGTTGCGCAGGATGCCGCGCAAGAGCAGCGGCTGACCGTTGTCGGTGAATTCGGCGAAACCGCGATCGTGTACCCAGATCATCTCGCCGTCGGCACGGCGGATGCGGTATTCGCAGTCGAAAGTCTTCTGTTGGAGATAATGGTCCGATAGCGATTTCAACCGAAACGGCAGGTCTTCGGGATTGATCCGGCCATGAAACGCCTCGCCGCGGGAATACGGCTCGATGTCGGCGCTGCCGAAGATTGCGGCGGTCGAGCCGATCCACACGACGGAATCGTCGGACAGGTTCCACTCATAGACCAGATCGCCTGCGGCCATCATCGCCGCGCTCACCATCTGGGCCTGATCGGAATCGATGGTCATTCTGAAGGGAACCGGTCCGCTGCTCGCTGGTGGGTCGGGCGGTCGGAACCACTGGCTCGGCCCGCATGCTCTCGCATCGAACCTAAGGGCAGAAACCTTTATACTCTATTAAATGGAGCCAGATGGCGGCCCTGTGCCACCGCGGCGTATACTATAGTCGCACTCGGATTTACTAAGATTCCCGCCACGGAGACTCGCAAAGTTTGAAATTGTCGAAAATTTATGGTATAATCGTTGTTAGATTGTATTTGCTGCGCCGCCGAGGGGAAAATTCAATCAGGCGGCGAACCGGACCTTGGGGGATCGCGTGAAGGATTTGCCGAACAAAGCCGTCGCATCCGGTCTTGACTGCGGGCGAAACCGCCCCTCGACGTTGCCGGCGTGCCATGACGTCGCCGAGGGTCCTACCCTCGAGGCCGTCGCCACCGGCGACGGGTCGACAGTATACCGCGTCCCGCACAGCGCCGATGACGCGCGCCGCGACCGCAGGGGCGACGCGGACCGGCGGGTCGAGGGATTGGCCGCCTATCGACAGACCCAGCGGATGACGTGGTCGATGGCTAAAACCGTCGACGTCGCGGTCTAGCCCGCACCGCCGCTGTCGCCGAACATCTGTTCCTGCTGATAGGATTGCACGCCGACCCGCTCGAGCAGGTCGATCTGGGTCTCCAGCCAGTCGATATGGTCCTCGGTGTCATCGAGGATTTTCGACAAGACGCCGCGTGACACGAAGTCCCGTTCCTTCTCGCACAGGGCGATCGCCGTCTTCAGACATTTCTGATTGTTGGTTTCGGCCGCCATGTCGCATTGGAACATCTCCGGCACGTCCTCGCCGATGGCGACCTTGCCCAGGTCCTGAACGTTGGGCAGGCCCTCTAGCATGAGGATGCGCTCGATCAACTGATCGGCGTGCTTCATCTCCTCCATCGACTCTTCGCGGTTGCGGTGCGCGAGCTTGTCGTAGCCCCAGTTCTTCAACATCCGTGCGTGCAGGAAATACTGGTTGATGGCCGTCAGCTCGTTGGCAAGGATGGTATTGAGCTGCCCGATAACCTCTTTCTTGCCCCTCATCGCGCTCTCCAACGTACGCCTCGCCGCCTGCCGGACCCTTTATACCAAAGATCGCCGATAGTGACCCATTTGATGGCGCGCGGCGGCCCGCCGGGCAGGCGCGGTCCGCGGCGCGATGCAGCCGCATCGGGCAAG
>JAZFQW010000304.1:0-3005 GCA_036445335.1 Alphaproteobacteria bacterium
GCGCGCCGCACGACTGCCTGCGCATCGCCTACGCCGACACCGACAAGCTGTTCCTGCCAGTGGAGAACATCGAGCTGCTGTCGCGCTATGGCTCGGACGAGGCGGGGGCGCAGCTCGACAAGCTGGGTGGCGCCGGCTGGCAGGCGCGCAAGGCCAAGGTCAAGAAGCGCCTGAAGGACATGGCGGAGGAGCTGCTGCGCATCGCCGCCGCGCGCGCGCTGAAAAGGGTCGAGGCGATCGCGCCGCCGGCCGGCGACTACGAGGAGTTCGCCGCGCGGTTCCCCTATCCGGAAACCGAGGATCAGCTGCGCACGATTGAGGAGGTGCTAGACGATCTGAATGCCGGGCGGCCGATGGACCGGTTGATCTGTGGCGATGTCGGCTTCGGCAAGACCGAGGTGGCGCTGCGGGCCGCCTTCGTGGCGGCGATGGCGGGCCAGCAGGTGGCGATCGTGGTGCCGACCACGCTGTTGGCACGGCAGCACCACCAGACCATCACCGAGCGGTTTCGCGGCCTGCCGGTGCGGGTCGCCCAACTGTCGCGCATGGTGCCGGCCAATGAGGCGCGGCTGGTCCGCCAGGGCCTGGCGGACGGCTCGATCGACATCGTCGTGGGGACCCACGCGCTGCTCGGCAAGTCGGTCCGATTCCGCGATCTCGGCTTCGTGGTGGTCGACGAGGAGCAGCATTTCGGGGTGCGCCAGAAGGAGCGGCTGAAGCAGCTTCGCGCCGACGTTCACATGCTGACGCTCACTGCGACGCCAATACCGCGGACCCTGCAGATGGCGCTATCCGGCGTGCGCGAGCTGTCGCTGATCGCCACCCCGCCGATCGACCGTCTGGCGGTGCGCACCTTCGTCCTGCCGTTCGACCCTATGATCGTCCGCGAGGCGGTGATGCGCGAACATTTCCGCGGCGGCCAGACCTACTATGTCTGCCCGCGGATCGAGGATCTTGCGAAGGTTCTCGAGCGGCTGAAGGAGCTGGTGCCCGAGGTCAAGATCGTCGCTGCCCACGGCCGCATGCCAGCCAGCGCGCTAGAAGACGTCATGAGCGCCTTCTACGACGGCCGGTTCGACGTGCTGCTGTGCACGTCGATCATCGAAGCGGGTCTGGACGTGCCGGCCGCCAACACGATGATCATCCATCGCGCCGACAGGTTCGGGCTGGCCCAGCTCTACCAGCTGCGTGGCCGCATCGGCCGGTCGAAGGTGCGCGGCTATGCCTATCTGACCTACGCGCCGCGGACTGCCCTGTCGGAGACCGCGCAGCAGCGGCTCCACGTGATCGAGACCCTGGACACGTTGGGCGCCGGTTTCACCCTGGCAAGCCACGACATGGATATCCGTGGCGCCGGCAACCTGCTGGGCGAGGAGCAGTCCGGCCATATCCGCGAGGTCGGCACCGAGCTGTTCCAGCAGATGCTGGAGGAGGCGGTGGCCGCGGTGCGCGGCGGCGATCTGCCGGGCGCCGCGGACGACCAATGGACGCCGCAGATCAATCTTGGCATGCCGGTGCTGATCCCCGAGGTCTATGTGACCGATCTTCACGTCCGCCTGGAGCTGTACCGGCGGCTGGCGCGGCTGGTCGACCAGGCCGAGATCGACGGTTTCGCCGCCGAGCTGATCGACCGGTTCGGGCCGTTGCCCGGCGAGGTGGAAAACCTGCTCAACGTCATCGCGCTGAAGCAGCTGTGCAAGGCGGTGGGTGTGGAGAAGCTGGAGGCCGGGCCGAAGGGCGCGGTGCTGTCGTTCCGCAACAACAGATTCGCCCGTCCCGAACGGCTGGTCGACTTCATCGCCCGCCGCGCCAGCGCGATCAAGCTGCGACCCGACCACAAGCTGGTCTTTCAGAGCTCGTGGGACAGCACCCAGGCGCGCGTCCAGGGCGCCCACCGCCTGATGCAGGACCTGGCCGCCATGGCGGCGTGACGTATTCGGGTTCCGAAGCGCGACCAGGACGCGGTCGCGCCAGCGCGATGGCTGTCCCACGAATGGCGGGGTTTCCGCCCTATCCGCCGCCGGTGTCGCCCGGGTCGCGGCGCCGGCCCTCCAAATGGCGGCGCCAGCTTTGCGCCTCGATGAACAGCCGGGTGATCTCCGGGTAGGCCGATCTGATGCCGTCCTCCAGGGTGGAGATGCACTCCTCGATCTCGCCGGCGGTCAGCGTGTCCTCGAAGTCAAGGCTGATGTTCAGCAGCACGTCCTGGGGCCCGAGATGCATGGTCCTGAGCTCGTTGATTCGGCCGACGCCGGGCGCCTTTCCGGCGATCTCGGCGATCCCCGCGTTGACCTCCGGGCTGGCCGCTTCGCCAATCAGCAGACCCTTGCATTCGTACGCCAGCAGCGCGGCGGTGCCGCCAAGGATGACGCCGATCACCACCGACGCGACGCCGTCCAGCACCGGCATATCCAGCAGCTGGCCCAGCCCGATGCCGGCCAGGGCGACGATCAGCCCCAGCATGGCGGCGCTGTCCTCGAACAACACGGTGAAGATCGTCGGGTCCTTGCTCTTCCGGATCGCCTCCAGATAGCCGTGCGATCCCTTGGTCTTACGGAATTCGCCGAACGCGATCGACCAAGCGGCGGCCTCGAACACCATGGCGGCGCCAAGCACCGCGTAGTTCACATAGACGTTGGTCACGGGGTGCGGGCTCTGCAGCTTGGAGATCCCCTCGTAGATCGAGACGCCGGCGCCGACGGCGAAGATCAGGATCGCCACGACGAAGGTCCAGAAGTACAGTTCCATGCCGTAACCGAAGGGATGGCGCGCGTCGGCCGGACGCGCCGATCGCTTGAGCCCGTACAGCAGCAGGCCCTGGTTGCCGGTGTCGACCAGTGAGTGGATCGCCTCGCTGAACATCGCCGAGCTGCCGGTGAACCCCGCCGCCGCGAATTTGGTCACGGCGATCAGGCTGTTGCCCGCGAGCGCCGCGAAAATGACCTTCTTCGATCCGTGTGCCGCCATGTCTGCCCCCTTCGGTCCCTAGCCCGCACTTCTCACAC
>JAZFQW010000305.1:0-2135 GCA_036445335.1 Alphaproteobacteria bacterium
GATCATTGCGCCGCTCATAGAGAGGCCGGTTCTCTGAAGTCCACATCGGGCACCTCCGTCTCGATTCGGTGCCCAACACAGAATCACAACTGATTCCAACGACTCAACAACTTTCGGGACGGGCTCTAAGAGGATCGCGCGTTCAATATCGATCCTCCGGCGCCTCCTAGCGCCATCGGACCCGCCTAACCGTTCGCAAATTCGACTAGAATGCATCACTTCGATCGGTCAATCTGCCGGCGTTGATACCGGGGTCACTCTAACCTTCTACAATCGTTGATTTATTTATTCTGGCCGGATTTTGCAGATTATTTCAACAGTTGTCAGAACCGGGCAAAGATGGCAAGCTCCTTGACCGGGCTTAGGCGCTTCCAGGCCGCGTTGATCGTGGAGCGCACGAGAAACCCGACGCACTGGGTTCCGGTCACGTGGACTCGCTGGAAGACTTTGCCGATCGACGCCGAGGTGATCCCCGACGCGGCGAAGCGTGGTGTCGGCCCAGCCCTTCAGCCGCACATAGTCCTGCGTCAGGCTGGCGAAGTCTCGGCCGCGAGGACCGCGACGTGCTGGAGCCGGTGATCGCCGACGTCGCCGCCCTCGGCAACGCGGTGTCCGGCCCGCATCCCGGCGACACCGTATTCGTCAAGGCGGTCGCCGGCCAGTTCGACGCCGTCGTCGCCGTGTTCCACGACCAGGGCCACATCCCGGTCAAGCTGTTGGGGTTCTCGATCGATCCCGCGACCGGGCGCTGGACCCAGTTGAGCGGCGTCAACGTCACGCTCGGTTTGCCGATCATCCGCACCTCGGTCGATCACGGCACCGCGTTCGATATCGCCGGCCAGGGTGTCGCCGACGCCCAGAGCATGATCGAGGCGATCGAGTTCGCCCAACGGCTCGCCCAGGCACGGGCGGCGCCGCCGATCGCGGCGGCGGGGGATTGAGGGGACCGGCGTGCCCCCGGCATCTGGATCGACGCGGGTCGACGCGGCCGAGCTCCGCGCGCTGGTCGCCGAGACGTTCGCCGCCGCCGGCTCCGAGCGAGACGAGGCGGCGCTGTTGGCCGATCACCTGGTCGAGGCGAACCTGGTCGGCCACGATTCCCATGGCGTCATCCGGGTCGCCAAGTACCTCGACTGGCTCGGCGACGGCAAGGTGCTGGCCAACCGGCACGCGCGGGTGGTTCTCGACGCGGGGCCGCTGCTGTGCGTCGACGGGGATGGCGGCTATGGGCAGGTCATCGCCCGCGAGGCCATGGACCTCGGGATCGAGCGCGCCGGGTCGCTCGGCGTCGCCGTCGTTGGCGTCCGCGGCTGCGGCCATGTCGGCCGCGTCGGCGCCTGGGCCGAGATGGCCGCCGCGGCCGGGCTGATCTCGGTCCATTTCGTCAACTCCAGCGGCTTCGGCATCCTGGTGGCGCCCCATGGCGGTCGCGACCGGCGGCTGTCGGCCAACCCGATCGCCGTGGGGATCCCCGTTCCCGGACGACCGCCGATCATCCTCGACATGGCCACCTCGATCATCGCCGAGGGCAAGATCCAGGTCGCGCGCAACAAGGGCGAGTCGCTGCCGGAGGGCTGCGTCCTGGACGGAAGCGGCCGGCCGACGCGCGACCCCCAGGAATTCTACCGCGATCCGCCGGGGGCGATCCTTCCGTTCGGCGGGCACAAGGGCTCGGGCCTGTCGATCGTCTGCGAGGTGCTGGCCGGCTCGCTGACCGGCGGCATGAGCAGCCATCCGCACAACCCGACCGCCGACCGGCTGGTCAACAACATGCTGACGATCCTGTTGCGGCCGGGTCACTGGGTGCCGGAGCCAAGCTATGCTCAGGACGTGTCGCGCCTAGTCGACTGGGTGAAGGCATCGCCGCCGGCCGAACCCGGGGGCTCGGTCCTGGCTCCGGGCGACATCGAAAGGCGGACCCGCGAGGAACGGGAGACGCAGGGAATCCCGCTCGATGCCGCGACCCGGGCGCAGATCGGCGCCGCGGCGCGCGCCGTCGGCCTGCCGGACGAACGGCTCGCCGGACTGTAGGGGAAGGACTTGTCGGACAATCCCGTGCGGGACAAGCTGCTGGCCGGCGAGACCGTGTTCGGCACCATGGCCTTCGAGTTCTTCACCGCCGGTCTGGCGCCGAC
>JAZFQW010000306.1:0-4162 GCA_036445335.1 Alphaproteobacteria bacterium
GTGACCACCGGAATTACGCTATGTATTAACCGGGCGTGTGTTCCGGGCCGCCGGGGCAGCGCCGGATGCCGGGGCGGAGGTTCCGGTAAGCCAGTCGCTCGGGCCGATCGATGAAGGCGCCGGGCGCCTCGACCAGCAGGATCTCGTGCGCCACGTCGGTGAAGTCGCCGCGGAAATGCACGCTGCTTTTCAGGCCGAGAATCTTCTGGTCGGCCGGCTCGCAGCCGACATGGCGGAACATCTCCTGGTCCGCCGCCTGCATGCGGTTGGTCGAGACGATCACGCCGACGCCGCCGATCCGCAATAGCGCCGTCGGTCCGAGATTGGCGTTGACGCCACGGTAGAACGGGCCGGTGCAGAGGAACCGGCCATCGCCGAGCCGCTCCACCCGGAACCGGCCGCGAAACGGCGGGTCGCCGTCGGTAAAGAGCTTGCCGCCGACTTCGATCTCGATCTCGGCGCCGACCCCGGCCGCGTGCGCCGCCGCCGCGGCTTGCCCGTCGACCAGGATGCCGACCACCGCCCGGTCGGCGTTCTGGCGCACCAGCTCGGCCAACAGCCCGGTGGTGTCCGACGTGCCGCCGGTGCCGCAATTGTCCTGCACGTCGGCCAACACGGTCGGCTTCGGCGCGTTCGAAGCGATCGCCTTGGCCGCGGCCGCCGCCGGCGACAGCATCGGCACGACGAATTCCGCCTCGCGCGCCATGATGTAGTCGTGCAATTCGTCGGCCGCCCGGTCGGCGATGTCCTGGCTATCGCCATAGGCGATCACCACCGGCCCGCAGTCCCAGATATCGGCCGGCGGGAAGCCCGGCGTGAACGACAGAGAGCGGACGCCGTCGCGGCGCTCGATCTCGGCCAGGCGCCGGTAGACGTCGCGCATCGGCGCCACCATGGTGCACTGGCCGGTCAGCGGCATCAGGAACGGGATCGGCCGCCGCGCCTTGGCCGGCCGCGCCGCCCCGCTCAGCAAACGATCCAGATAGCGCGCTGCGCGCGCGCCGGTTTCGGCCATGTCGAGATGGGGGTAGGTGCGATAGGCGATCAGGCCGTCGCAATGCTCGACCATCGCGTCGGTAGTGTTGGAATGGAGATCGAGGCTCACCACCAGCGGCATCTCGGCGCCGATCCGCTGCCGCACCCGGCGGATCATCTCGCCTTCGCCGTCCTCCAGATGCTCGGTCACCATGGCGCCGTGCAGGTCGAGATAGACCCCGTCGAACGGCGCCAGCGCGTCGAGCCCGGCGAGCACGATCTCCGACATCCGCTCGAAGGCGTCCTCGGTGACCTGCGCCGACGGCGTCGCGTGGCACCAGGCGATCGGTGCGAGGTCGTGGCCGCGCCCGCCGGCCTCGCCGATGAAGCCGCCGGTGCCGATATTGATCGGCGGGAAGATCGCGAGGATCTCCGCCCCCTCGGTCAGGCCGGGAAAGTCCTCGGCCCGAACGAAATCCGACCAGTCCGCCTTCTGCGGCGCAAATGTGTTGGTCTCGTGCAAAAATCCGGCAAACGCAATCCGCGCCATCTGCTCCTCCTCGCAAGTTTGTCGATGATAATCCGGTTTACTTAGCGGCCGTCGATTTCGACCACGACCTTGCCGATCACCTGGCCGCTTTCCAGGGCCTCGTGGGCGGCGGCGGTTTCGGCGAGGGGGAAGCGGCGGGCGACGGTGTGGGTCAGGGCGCCGTCTGCGACCCGCTCTGCGATGTCGGCGATCATCGCGTGTAACGCTGCCGGCGGCATGATGTAGGCCTGCAGCATGTGCAGGGTGACGCCCTTGAAAGCAAACGAGTAATACGGCAAGACCGGCTCGCGGACCGCGGTCGAGGAATAGGATGCGATCACGCCGCCCGGCTTGATGATCGCCGCGTCGATCGCGACGTTGGCGCCGAAATCGACCTCGACGACCCGGTCGACGCCGGCGCCGTCGGTCAGCGCCCGGACTCGCGCGATCACGTCCTCGGTCTTGTAGTCGATCACTTGGTCGGCACCGGCGGCCCGAGCATGGGCCGCCTTGGCCGGCGAGCTTACCGTGGTGAGCACGGTGGCGCCGGCGAGCTTGGCGAACTGGATCGCGTAATGGCCGACCGCCCCAGCGCCGCCGGCGACCAGCACGGTCCGGCCGGCGACCGGGCCGTCGCGCAGCACCGCCATGTGCGCGGTCGCCGCCGGCGCGCCGATGCAGGCGCCTTCGGCGAAGCTTGCTGATTGGGGCAGGGGTTGGGCCAGGTCGGCGGCGAGCGCGATATATTCCGCCGCCGTGCCGAAGCAGCTGCCGCGGCGGCCGCCGAAGGTCCAGACCCGCTCGCCGATTCGCTCCCGCGGCACGCCGTCGCCGACCGCCTCGATCAACCCGGCGCCGTCGTTGTGCGGGATCACCCGGGGACAGTCGGTATCGACCCCGAGCCAGCCGGACCGGCGCTTGACGTCGTGCGGGTTGACCCCGGACGCGCCGAGCCGGACCAGCAGCTCGCCCGGACCGGGCGTCGGGGTCTCGACCTCGCCGATCCGGATTACCGCAGCCGCCGGCCCGATCTCATCATAATACGCCGCCCGCATTGTCCCCTCCGCCGATTGGAATTTCGCCCTCGACCGACGTGCGATAGACGATCCGCCGGCAGCGTTCCACATCATACGACGTTGCGGTATGCATGGTACCCCGATTGTCCCAGACCACCAGGTCGCGCGGCCGCCAGCGATGGCGATAGCGGAACCGGTCCTGCAAGGCGTGGTCGGCCAGCCGGGCGATCCGTTCCAGCCCGGCCGGATTGTCCATGCCGACCACACCGGCGACATCGTCGGTGCCGATAAAGAGGCTGATCCGCCTGGTCGCCGGGTGGCGGCGCAGCACCGGGTGGTCCACGTCCGGGGTGCGCCGCTGCTGCGCTTCGGTAAGCGGCGAGACCCCGGTCCGCTCGCTATACATCTTGCGGTAGCTCCGGATCGTCCGCCAGTCTTGGATCTCCGTTCGCGTCGCCGGCGCGAGCGCGTCATAGGCGGCGTACATGCTGGCGAACAGGGTGTCTCCGCCGACCTCGGGCACCTCCAGGCCATAGAGGATGGTGTAGGCGGTCGGTGCTGCCATGTAGGTGAGGTCGGTATGCCAGGCGAAGCCCTCGCGGACATTGCCGATCGGCCGGCCATCCTCTACCACGTTGGAGATGACGTAGATCTCCGGGTGGCCGGCCAGCAGGAACTGGTTCAGCACATGGGTCTGCAGCGTGCCGAACCTGCGGCTGAAGGCGATCAGGTCCGCCGGGCTCAAATCCTGGTCGCGGAACACCAGCAGGTCGTGGCGATGCAGGTGGTCGAGCACCGCTTGGAATTCCGCATCGGTCGCAATGTCCCGAACGTCGAAGCCGGTGACCTCGGCGCCCATCACGTCGCTCACCGGTTCGACGGTCAAGTCCATGGTCGCTCTCCCGCCGGATATCCGGTTGCAATCGCCGCCCGCGCGGCAAGAATATACCGGAACGGCAAGCCCGTCGAACGGCGCCGCGCGCGCCGGCCGGCGATTGACCGAAATCGAGAGGGAGGACGCGGTGGCCCGGCAAGTCTTGATCGCCAGCATAAAGCATGAAACCAACACATTCAGTGATCGGCCGGCGGACCTCGCCGCGTTCCACGCGCGGTACTGTTACCGGGGCGAGGAGATTCCAACCGCCATGCGCGGAACCAAGGTGGAGATGGCGGCGTTCTTCGATGCCGCGGAGCGCCATGGCTGGTCGCTGACCTATCCGATCGCGACCAGCGCCACGCCGTCCGGCCGGGTCGCCAAGGCGGCGTTCGACGAATTCGCCGGCGACATCGTGGCGGCGATCGATCGGGGACCGAAGTTCGACGCCATCCTGCTGGCGCTGCATGGCGCCATGGTGCTGGAGCACCACGAGGACGGCGAGGGGCTGTTGCTGGACATGGTCCGCGACAAGGTCGGCCGCGTGGTGCCGATCGCCGTCACCCTCGACCTGCACGCCAACGTTACCGACCGGATGGCCGAACTGGCGGATGTGATGATCTCCTATCGCACCTACCCCCATGTCGACCAATACGAGATCGCGACCGAGGCGGCCGACCTGGTTGCCCGAACGTTGGCCGGCGAGGTCCGGCCGGTGACCGTGGTCGCCCGGCGCGCCATGTTGGACGGCGCCGACCATGGCCGGAC
>JAZFQW010000307.1:0-5826 GCA_036445335.1 Alphaproteobacteria bacterium
CGGGTTCCCTTGTCCGCTCGCTGCGTTGCGCTCCGCTTGCGGTGCGCAGGCACCGCGGCGCGAACCGCGCCTGACGAGCGGACAAGGGAACCCGGTCAAATGGGTCACTATCAGCGATCCTTGGTATAATGCGGGCCAACCCTCACCAGACGCTGGCGCGATCGTGACTGGCAGGTGAGCGGCCCGCTCCACCATCTACGTCGGATCGTCGAAACCAGCGAGGCAAAGACAATGACATCCATCATCTCGACCCGCGCCGCCGGACCGCTCGCCGCCGGGGTACTGTTGCTGCTGGCGATGCTGGCGGCGCCGGCGGTCTGGGCGGGTCCGCAGCATCTCCGCGACGGCCTGGCGATCGGCGGATACGACGCCGTCGGCTATTTCACCGAGGATCGCGCGGTCAAGGGGCGTGCCGAATTCGCCTACGAGTGGAACGGCGCGGCGTGGCATTTCGCCAGCGCCGGGAACCGTGACCAGTTCGCCGCCGATCCGACGGCCTACGCGCCGAGGTATGACGGTTTCTGCGCCTATGCCGCGGCACAAGGGGCAAAGGCCGACGGCGACCCCGAGGTCTGGAGGATCGTCGACGGCAAGCTGTATCTCAACGTCAGCCACCGCGTGCAGCGCCGCTGGGAACGCGACATCCCCGGCTATGTCGCCAAGGCCGACGCCGTCTGGCCGTCGGTCAACTCGTAGAGCCGGCCGATTCGGCGGTCAGGCAGACCAACTGGTACGGCGCGAGCGTCAGGCCGTCGGGCCCGAACGAATAAATCGCGCCGCCGACCAGATCGATCATGGGGCCCGGTCCCAGGACGGCGACCAGGCCCCAATCGCCGATCCGCTGGTCACGCTCGGTGAAATTGCCCAGCACGACCACCGGGGCGTCGGCGCCCGGCGCGCCGTCCCGCAGATATCCCAGGACATGGCGGTTGGCGAGCGGCAGCACCTCCATGCGCCGACCTGCGAACACGCGGCGGGACTTGCGCAGGGCGATCAGGTCGCGCAGTCCGGCGAACACGCGGCCGCCGGGACTGTCCGGGTCTCCGCACGCCGCTTGCTGCGCCGGCCAGTCGGTCACCGGGCGGTGGACCCACCGGCGGTCATGGGCCTTGGCCGGATCCTCCCGATAGTGGTCGTCGTTGAGCAGCGCGACCTCGTCGCCGAGATACAGCAGCGGCAGGCCGCCGATCGTCATGATCACGCCGTACAGCAGCAGGATGCGGCGGACCGCCAACTCCGCTCCGGTCCCGTCGCCTTCCGCCAGCGCCTTTTCCAGGCCGGTCAGGCTGGCGGTCATGCCGCAGATCCGGCAATCGCCGGTATCAAGGTTCTCCTGGAACGGCAGGCCGCGGGCGAAACTGCCGGGAAACCGCCCGGTGTAGAATTCGTTGAGAAATCGGCGATGGCCGATCGGGTCGATGGCCATCTCGTCGGCGTCCTCGTCGGCGAACCCCCAGCCGATGTCGTCGTGGCAGCGGATGTAATTGACCCAGTTGCTGCCAGGCGGGATCTCGAAGCGCTTGATCAGGGTGTGCCGTAACAGCGCGGTGTCGCGCGTCGCCAGGGCCTCCCACAGCAGCACCATCAGGACCGGGTGATAGCTCAGCTGTGCTTCGTGGCCGCCGACATAGCGGGCGACCTCGTCCGGATGGACGATCGCCTCGGACTTGAAGACCAGCGCCGGCGCGGCGATCCGGGCGAGCGCGTTGAACGCCTGGATCAGCAGATGCGCCTCGGGCAGGTTTTCACAGGTGGTCCCCAGCCGTTTCCAGACGAACGGCACGGCGTCGAGCCGCAGGATCTCGACCCCCTGGTTGGCGAGGAACAACATCTCCGCCAGCATCCGCCGGAACAGCGCCGGATTGGCGAAGTTCAGGTCCCATTGGTAGGTGTAGAAAGTGCTCCAGACCCATTTGCGCGCCGCGTCGTCCCAAATGAAATGCTCCGGTCCGCGGTCGGGGAAGATCTCCCGCAGGGTCAGCTCGTATTGATCCGGCAGGGTCCGGTCGTCGAACATCCGGTAAAAGCCCTGGCATTCCGGGTCGCCTGACCTGGCGGCCCGCGCCCATTCGTGGTCGTCGGCGGTATGGTTGAACACGAAGTCCATGCACAGGCGGATCCCCGCCCGCCGCAACTCGTCGGTCAACGCCGCCAGATCGGCCATGGTGCCCAGCCGCGGATCGACCTCGCGATAGTCGCTGACCGCGTAGCCGCCGTCGTTTTCGCCGTCGCGGCTGCGCAACAGCGGCATCAGGTGGAGATATGTGATCCCCAGACCACGGAGATAGCCGATCCGCTCGCGAAGCCCCGCCAGGTCGCCGGCGAACAGATCGACGTAACATACCGCGCCGACCTCGTCGTTCGACTGGAACCATGGCGGATCGGCGGCGGCCTCGTCGTCGATCGCCTTCAGGCGCGCCGGCCGCTCGCGCCAGGCCGCGGCGGCGGTCAGCACGATCTGCTCGACCCGGCCAGAGAAGTCGTTGCGGTCGCCGTACAATGGCAGCAGGCAGAAGAAGAGCCGGGTGAATTCCGCCGACAATCGCTCCTGGAAGACCGCGCGCGCCGCATCGTCAGCGCCGAACTCGGTGGCGAGCCTCGGCGCCAGCCGGTTCAGCGCCTGCTCGGCCTGGAGCCGCAATATGTCTTCGTGCACGACCATCGATCGACCGCCGACAGCGGAGGAAAATGAATTAAACCGCGCCGCGCCGACCGTGGCCAGGGGAGACGCGCCGGCAGGCCGCGGCGCGGCGCCAACGGCGGAGCGTGGGTCGGACGCGTTGACACTTTGGCCGATACACTTCGGCAATAGATGGATACAATTCGTTGTTCCTGCTCTTGCCGATTTGAGGTCGCTTGCGATGGCTTCGCCATGACGGTGATGGGAATTCGAGCCGCGGCGGCCGTGCTGGCGATGTTGTGGTGTCAGCAGGCCACGGCACAGGATGCGGCCGCGGTCGGAACGGTCGTACAGCAACTCGGCACGGTTACAGCGCTGCGCGGCGCGGGCCCCGGCCTGCTGCTGATCGGCGCGCCGGTGTTCCGGTCCGACCGGATCGTCACCGCCGCCGCGTCCCGGGTTCGGATCGAGTTCGTCGACCGGTCGGTGCTGGCGATCGGCCCCGACAGCGACGTAGTCGTGGCGGACTATCTGGTCGATGGCGACGACAACCGGCTGCGCGGCGTGATCTCGCTGTTGTTCGGCATCGTCCGGGCGACGGTCGGCCCGGGCCGACCGGACGCGGCATTCGATATCGAGAGCCGGGCTGCAGTGGCGTCGGTGCGGGCGACCGACTGGGTCGTCGAGGTGCAGTCCGACCGGACCTCGGTGTTCGTCGTGGAGGGCACCGTCACAGTGGCCGCGGCCAGCGGCGCCGGATCGGTCGTGCTTACCGCCGGTCAAGGTACCGACGTGCTGATCGACCGCGTCCCAGCCGAGCCGAAGCTATGGGGGGCGGCAAGGGTACGGGACGTCCTGGATCGCACGCGCGTGCCCTAGATTCATGAAACGCGGCGCAAATCGTCGGGCCGTCGGTCGCAGACGGGTGATCGCCGCGTTTGCCTTGGTCGGCCTCGCCTTGGCACTCTATGGCGCGGTGAACGCGCTCGGCGCCAACGCCGGCATGTCGCCGGTATTCGAGGCGGTCGAAGCGCAGTCGCTGAACTGGCGGTTCCGGCTGCGCGGCCCGGTTGCGCCCGGCGACGAGACCGTAGTCGTGATGATCGATGACCGTACGGTCGCGGCGTTGGGCGAATGGCCGCTGTCACGGATCTTCATGGCGCTCGCCGTCGAGGCGCTGGCGGCCGATGGGGCGCGGGTGATCGCCTTCGACCTGCTGTTCGTGGATCCCGAGCCGACGCCGTCGGCGGCGTCCGCCCCCGCCCTCCGCGCCATCCGCGATCGCCTCGCCGGGACCGCGCCACAGCTGGCCGCATCGATCGACCGGCTGCTGGGCTTCGCCTCGCCCGATGACGCCTTCGCTGCCGCCCTAGCCTCCAGCGGGCGCGTGGTGGTGCCGTTCGCCTTCGGTTTCGCCGCCGGCGGGGGCAATGCGGCGGCGCCCGACGCCGTCGCCCGTTCGGCCTACAGCGTGTACCACCTGCCCGCGGGCCGCGATCCGATGCTGCCGGTCAGGCCGTCGACGCTGCTGGCGCCGGTGCCGTCGCTGGCGGAGGCCTCGTCCACCGCCCACGTCAACGTGATGCTGGAGGGCGACGGCGGCCTGCGCTACGAGCACCCGGTGATCGGATATGGCGACGCCATCTATCCGTCGCTGCCGATCGAGGCCGTCAGGCTGTATGCGGGTGTCGCCAAGGACGATGTGACAGTGGTCTTCGGCGACGGTATCGCGCTCGGCGACCGTTTCGTGCCGACCGATCGGGACATGCGGATGCCGATCAACCATTACGGGCCGGCCGGCACGTTCGAGACCCACGCGTTCATCGACTTGATCGAGGGCAAGGTGCCCAACGGCACGTTCAGCGATCGGATCGTGATCGTCGGGAATAGCGTGCTCGGTGCCGGCGACCGGTTCGTCACGCCCTATACCAGGACGTTGCCGGGCGCCGAGCACTACGCCACGGTGATCGACAACATCCTGCACGGCCGCATGTTGGTGCGCAGCGACCAGACGATGGCGATCGGCGCGCTGGCGATCGCCGTCGGCAGCGTCGCCGCGGCGGCGCTCGCGATGCTGTGCCCGCCGGCGGTGGCCGGGTTCGCCATCCTGGCGCTGCTGGCCGGGTGGAGCGCCGTCAACGCGCTCGCCTTCTCGAGGGCCGGCCTCTGGCTCGACTATGTGCTCCCGACCGGGTCGATCGCGCTCAGTTATGGGTGCTTCGCCGTGGCTGCTGCGGTGCGCGACCGGCGCTCGCGCCGCGCGGCGGAACGCGAGCGCAGGAACCTGGCTCGGTACGTGCCGTCCACGGTGGTCGACGCGCTGGCGGACAGCGATCGGCCGTTCGCGCTGGATCGCACCCAGTATGCCGCCGTGATGTTCGTCGACATCGTCGGATTTACGCGGTTCAGCGAACGGCTGGCGCCCGACGAGACGATGGCCCTGTTGCGCGACTTCCTCGGCCGAGTCGAGCACGCGGTCGGCGCCCACAATGGGACCGTGAAGAACTTCCAGGGCGACGGCGCGTTGGCCAGCTTCGGCGTGCCCGAGGCGGGCCCGGCCGACGCGAGCGATGCCCTGCTGTGCGCCAGGGCGCTGGCCGCCGAGGTGGCGTCTTGGGGCGACGAGCGGGCGGCGGCGGGCAAGCCGCGGTTCGCCATCGGCATCGGGCTGAACTATGGCCCGGTGCGCATGGGCGAGATCGGTGGCCGCCGGCAGTTCCAGTTCACCGTGACCGGCGACACCGTCAACGTGGCCAGCCGGCTCGAAGCGCTGACCCGCACCCTCGGAGCCACCATCATCGCGTCGGATGCGCTGGTCGAGGCCGCGCGCGCGGGCGGCGGCGGCGCGGCGTTGGACGGTTTTGTCGAGCTGCCGCCCCAGGACATCCGCGGCCGCGACCGTCAGATCGGCGTCTGGGCCTGGCCCGGCCCCGAGACGTCCGCCGAGGACGCGGCTACCCGCCGTCGACGAATACGGTGCTCTCGCGGAACTCGCCGGTGACGTCGCCGAACTCCACCGCGCCGCCGGTCAGCGCATACGGGTAGAACGCGTTGACGCTGTAGCCGACCTGGTGCTCGTAGCCGACGTGAACCGCGTCGAATCCCTCGCTGTCGGCGGTCTCCTTGACTCGCACGTTGGAGAACATGGCGATCGCGCTGACCGTGCCTTCGTCGACCCAGCGCCCGAAGATCAGCTCCAGCGCCGA
>JAZFQW010000308.1:0-6227 GCA_036445335.1 Alphaproteobacteria bacterium
CGAACTACCGGATAACCATGTAGCCGCCGATGAGCCCGATGCCGTCACCCGGTCCGCGCCGCCATCGCTCGCCGCCGCTGTTCATCGGCAGCGACATCTACCGCAGATCGAGCTACGGGCCCAGGCATCCGCTTGCGATTCCGCGGGTATCGACGACGATCGACCTGGCGCGCACTCTGGGATGGCTGCCCAACGATCGCTACATCGACAGCCCGATGGCCACACCGGAGCATCTCGTCCGGTTTCACGATCCGGACTATATCCGCGCGGTCCAGGAGGGCGAGCGCGAGCAGGTGTTGGCGCCGGACCTGCGCGAGCGGTTCAACCTGGGCAAGCTGGAAAACCCGATATTCGGCGAGATGTTCAGCCGGCCGGCGACCGCCGCCGGCGCGTCGATCCTGGCGGCCGGGCTGCTGGCCGACGGCGGCATCGTCTACAACCCGGCCGGCGGCACCCATCACGGCCGGCCCGACCGCGCCAGCGGTTTCTGCTATTTCAACGACCCGGTGCTCGGCATCCTCGCCCTGCTCGACGGCGGCCTGGAGCGGGTGTTCTATGTCGACGTCGACGCCCACCACGGCGACGGAGTCCAGGACGCGTTTGGCGCCGACGACCGTGTGCTGACCGTGTCGGTGCACGAGGCGGCACTGTGGCCGCATACCGGCGGCGCCGACGACCGCGCCGGGGGCATGGCGCGCAACCTGCCGGTGCCCGAGGGGCTCAACGACACCGAGATGAACTATATCCTCGAGCACGTGCTGCTGCCGCTCGGCCGCGCCTTCGGCCCTCAGGCGGTGGTGTTGCAATGCGGCGCCGACGCGCTGGCCGACGACCCGCTGAGCCGGCTGGCACTGTCGAACCGGGCGCTGTGGCGGGTCGTGCGCGGGGTGATGGAGCTGGCGCCGCGGCTGCTGGTGCTGGGCGGCGGCGGCTACAACCCGTGGGCGGTCGGTCGCTGCTGGGCCGGGGTGTGGGCTACCCTCAACGGCATTGAGCCGCCGCGTGCGGCGCCGCTGGCGGTCCAGCGGGTCCTGCGGCGGTTGCGCTGGGACCGGGCGCAGGGGCGCCACCCGCCCGATCACTGGTTCACCACGATCGCCGACCAGCCGCGCGTCGGACCGGTCCGTCCGGCGGTGCAGGCGGTCGCCGATGCCGCGTTGCGGCCATAGTGACCGGTCTATATTATCCCGCCTCGTTTCTGTCGACCGTGACCGGGACCCGCCGATGCCTCGCCTTGCCCCGCCGACCGCCGTCCTGTTGGCACTGTTCGTGGCCATCCTTGGCGGCGAGCCGGCCGCGGCCCAGCAGGGCGCGCTGTTCGAGCAGTCGGAGCTGTGGGTCGAGACCGCCGCCGGGTCGCGCTACCGGTTCGACGTGGAGCTGGCGGTCACCGGCGCGCAGCAGGCACAGGGGCTGATGCACCGCGACGAAATGGCGGCGGACGCCGGGATGCTGTTCGTGTTCGAGCCGATGCGCCCGGTGTCGTTCTGGATGAAGAATACGCTGATCCCGCTGGACATGCTGTTCGTCGCGGCGGACGGGCGGATCGTCAACATCGCCGAACGCACCACGCCGCTGTCCACCGATTCGGTGCCGTCCGACGGTCCGGTCAAGGCGGTGCTGGAGATCAACGGCGGCATGGCGGCGCTGCTGGGCATCCACCCCGGCGACCGCGTCAGCCACGCGGCGTTCGGGCCCTAATCCGCACGTCTTACACCGGCCACGGTCGCCGGGTTCCTGGAGTTCAGCGTTTGCGCGCCAGGGTCAGGCCGTCGCCGATCGGTAGCAGGCTGAGATCGACCCGGTCGTCGTCGTGGAGCGCCTCATTGAGCGCGCGGATCCCGTCGGTATCGGGGTCCGATTTGTGCGGGTCGGCGACCGCGCCGCCCCACAGCACATTGTCGATCATCACCAGCCCGCCCGGCCGCAGCAACGCCAGCGCGTCCTCGAAATAGCGCTGGTAGTTCTCCTTGTCGGCGTCGATGAAGGCGACGTCGAAAGTGCCCTCGGCACCGTCGGCGCGCAGCGCGGCCAGCGTTTCCAGCGCCGGCGCCAGCCTGAGGTCGATCCTGTCGGCTACCCCGGCCTCGGCCCAATAGCGCCGCGCGATCGCCGTCCACTCGGCGCTGACGTCGCAGGCCACCAGACGGCCGTCGGCGGGCAGGGCGAGCGCAATGGCGAGCGCGCTGTAACCGGTGAAGGTGCCGACTTCCAGCGCCGCGCGGGCGCCCATGAGGCGGACAAGCAGGGCCATCAGCTGACCCTGTTCCGGCCCGATCTGCATGTCCGCGGCGCTGCCCAGCGCGGCCGTCTCGTCGCGCAGCCGGCGCTGCACCGGCAACTCGCGCAGCGATACCCGCAGCAAATAATCGTACAGCCGGTCGGTCAGTTGAATGGTCCGGGCGGTCATGGTGGTCGGGTCCTGATCGTGCGGGCTAAGCGCGCTTGCGGGCCAGGGTCACGCCATCGCCCATCGGCAGCATCACCGGCGTCACCCGCGCGTCGTCGTGCAGCTTGGTGTTGAAGGCACGAAAAGCCAAGGTCTTCGGATTGACGTTCTCGGGATCGGCGACGCGGCCGCGCCACAGGGTGTTGTCCAGCGCCACCAGACCGCCGCGGCGCAGCAGCCGCAGCGCTTGCTCGTAATAGTCGTCGTAGCCTTCCTTGTCGGCGTCGATGAAGGCGAAATCGAAGCGGCCCTCCTCGCCGGCGGCGATCAGCGCCTTCAGGCCGTCGATCGCCGGACCGAGGCGCTGGTGGATCTTGTGGTCGACGCCGGCGGCGTGCCAATAGCGCCAGGCGACGGCGGTGAACGTCGGCGAGACGTCGAAGGTGATCACCTCGCCGTCACCGGGCAGCGCCAGCGCGGCGGCCAACGCGCTGTAGCCGGTGAACGTGCCGATATCGATGGTCCGGCGGGCGCCGATCAACTCCAGCAGAAAGGTGATCAGCTGGCCCTCGTCGGGCGCGATCTGATAGTGCGCCTGGGGCAGGGCGGCGGTCTCCGCGCGCAGTTGCCGCAGGACCTCCAACTCGCGGCAGCCGACATCAATCATGTAGTTGTAGAGCCGCTCGGGCATGAACATCGAATGGGTAGTCACCGGACGGTTGGACCTCCTGCGGTTGGACGGCGGCAGCGCTTCGTTAGAGCGGATTGGACAGCGGCGATGTGCGGGTCGTCACACCCGCCGAACGCCACTCGACACGAAGTCCGCCGACCGGCCGACCGGTCATCGCCGATAGGTATAGACATTGGAGCCGTAAAACCGCTCCACAGCAACCGCGCTCTGCGGCACGCGCTCGTACAGCGCCGAGAGCGACCCGGGCAGGGCCGGGGAGTGGACCTGCCACAGGAGGACGGGACAGCGATCGTCCACGACCCGCCGGACCTGCGTTTCCGGGATCGGCCCGGCGGCGGGCAGGGGAAAGAAGGTCATCTCGACGTCGGCGTACATCTGGTTGGTATAGAACTCGAAAAGCGCGATGTCCTCGCTTCCGGCAACGAACAGGGTCGCGCCCCGGCACGCCGGATCGCCCAAGATGAAGGCCGCCGCCTCGCGCCACTGTTCCTTCAGCGGCATCGTCTTGCTTTCGATGCTGGGCATCATCATGACGCCGACCAACATCACGACGGAGCTGATTCGCATGACGCGCCAGCCGCCGTCCGCCCCGCCCGCCACTGCGATCGAGTTCAGCACATGGGCAACGACGAGATAGGCGGCGGGGAAGACGATGATCAGATTGCGCGGCGTTATGACCGGAGAGTGCAGCGAGACGACGGCTGGTCCGAGCAGGCAAAAGACGATGATCATCAGCAGGGGCCGCAGATCGAATGCAATCGGATCGCCCTTGCCGAGCTTGGCGCACATATAGATAAGGAATGCCATCGCGATCCCGTATATGCCCCAGAAATTCCCAAACATTAGCAACAGTAAGGTACTGAATATCTGGCCGTAGTCGCGCGTGATCCAGAAATTCCCACCGGTCAATTCGCCGATGAGCTGATAATGCGTCGACAGCCAGATGGCGAAAACGCCCAGGCATATCAGACCGCCCATCGCGATCAGTCGGACCAGGTAGGTCCACCGCCAAAGGAAGATCAGGACGGTCAGATAGCAGGCGGCGGAGATTACAAGGCCGAAATAGTGGACCAGGGCGGCGGCGACGCTGGCGCCGACCAGCAGTATCACCGCGCCCGCGTTGACCCTACGATGTACGTTGGCGTCGGTCAGGATGGAAAGCGTGGCGCCCGTCAACATGGTCGACAGCAGCAGCAGCAGGGAATAGGCGCGGGCCTCCTGGGCGTACCAGGTGGCGCCGTATGAAGTCGCCACCAGGGCGACGAAGGTCAGATGGGTCCAGCCGTCGGTGAACCGCCGGTAGTAGACGGCGGCGAACAGCACGGTGCTGCAGCCGAACAGCGCGCTCAGTGAACGGGCGGCCACCTCGCCCGTACCGAAAATCTCCGACCACCAGTGCAAGAGAATATAGAACAATGGCGGATTGACTTCGTACTGCAGGCGGCGGAGCATCTCGACGAAGTCGATCCGCGGATCGGCCAGCGTAATGGAAAACAGCTCATCCAGCCAATAACTTTGGTACCCGATGTCGTAAACGCGCAATAATAGCGCGCCGATTAGAATGAGAATCAGCAAAACGAATATGGTTCTGTTGATAGCCTTGTCGTTAGCGCTAGAACTTTTCATTGTGCCTTCTCGCCAGATGTCCATGTTTGACCGACCATCGTTGTGGTTCGACCATCTGCAAGGCGTCGCGTGTGTCTCCTTCTCTCTCGGCACCGAATGGTCGGCTTACGCAGCCGTTCTTCGCGCTACCAGCCTTGAACCGCCGGCCCGCCATCTCACGTCCGGCACCGCGGACGGGCACATGGTTCGCCGACTCTTTACGCGTTCTTAATCAGCGTGCCGCAGGTCAAATAAATTTTGTTCGACCTACTGCGATTGTACATTCATAGGAAATTACAGTGATTAAAAATTAGAAAATTTCGACGAACAATTTGTAAAAACAATTTCGGTGAAACTTTATGTTATTTACCGGAAAACTATTCCATGTAGATCTATTACTCTCGCATATTGGCCTGTGAGGTGCCCGGTCGATTGGGATGGCATTGCCGCACACGCCCGGGCGGCCGTCCGCGCCGCGCGTCGCGTCTTGATCGCGCTCTTGCGTTCATGCGGCAATGTTCCTATTTTCCGCCCCAATTCGACGGTCCGGGGCGTAGCGCAGCCTGGTAGCGCGCCAGCTTTGGGAGCTGGATGTCGGAGGTTCAAATCCTCTCGCCCCGACCACCGCGGCCACGCCGGTGATGCAGGGTGCCATGCAGGTTCGGATTTACAAGCCCGCGAAGAACGCCATGCAATCCGTCCGCGGCAAGACCCGCGAATGGGTGCTGGAATTCGAGCAGGCGACGCCGCGGCGGCCGGAACCGCTGATGGGCTGGACCAGCGCCGGCGATACGCTCAACCAGGTGTGCCTGCGGTTCGCCAGCCGCGACGAAGCGGTCGCCTTCGCCGAGCGCAAGGGGCTGGCCTACAGCGTCGAGCCGGACCATGCGCGCCGGGTCCGCCCGCGCAACTATGCCGACAACTTCAAGCCGAGACCGATCTGATCGTGCCGGCGCATGCGCGCCCTTAGCTCAGTGGATAGAGCAACCGCCTTCTAAGCGGTAGGTCGCAGGTTCGAACCCTGCAGGGCGCGCCATCCGGCGCCCAGGCCATTGCGGTCGGTCGGGCGCTCTTGCGGGCACCTGACGATGGCCGCCGGCTGTCGACGACCGGTTTGCCGAAGCCAGTCTCCTGACGGTCGAGGCGGCAGGCCGGTTAGCCATAGCTCCTACACTACTCCGGAGGACACGACCGTCAGGCCACGACTAGGAATCGATACCAAGTGTCGGAATCGTACCGCTAAAAATACCGCTGGATATCCTTGCCGTAGGCCTCTTTCTCGAATTTCTTGCCCCATTCATCGGAACTGAGGAAGCCCTCCGCCTTCTTGTCGGTTTTCCAGTCGCCCCAGTGGACGAGCTCGTGAAGGACGGTCGATTCCACCAGCAATATGGCCTTCGCCAGCTTGTGGTCGGTCTGAAATCGCTGGGCGATGGGTTTGTCGAGATAGATCACATTCGGCGTTCCCGTGCGGAATTCCCCGTTGGCATTGGTCAGCGTCTCGATCTTGAGCCGAGGACCAGAACCCCATTTCACCGCCAA
>JAZFQW010000309.1:0-11460 GCA_036445335.1 Alphaproteobacteria bacterium
AGATGCCGCCGATGCCGACGATCGCGATGCGCTCGGGCACCGCGTCGGCGGCGCGGCGCAGGGCCTCGCCGAACGCCCAGGCACGGTGCAGCGGGGCCAGCGGCGGACCCTGGCAGTTGATGTTGCAGGGCACGATGGCGATGTCGTTGTCCGGCGCCAGGAAATTGAGCGGCACCATGATGCCGTGGTCGAACTTCCATTCCTCGGCGAAGGCCACGTCGACCGTGTGCATCACGCTGGTGATCAGGCGCTTCGACAGCGTAGCGTTCCCCGGAACCCGACGGCGCGCGATGCCCAACCAGGCCTCGTCCTCGATCGGGCCTTCGTACCAGTCGGCCATGCCGTCTGAAGACCGCCTGGATTTCCCTCGCGTGATCGCAACCGTGATCGGCCTCGGTGGACGGACGCCGGCCGGCTGGCGTTCGGCCTCTGCCGCTCTAGCCCGCACTTCTCACACTGGCCGCGGTCTGCGCGACGGGGTCGGCCCGCGGCTACGAGCGGCCGGCGAGCGGCCTCGTGCCCGGATGAATTTCACGTATTTTTCATAGACTTATGAAAAAGTCTGGGCGCTCCTCACGGCGCGCCGTGGCAATCCACGACACCACCAAATCATGGTTTACAATTCGGTAAGGCTTTAACGTCATATTTTTCATGCACGACCGCGGAAGCGTAAGCTTATGAAATCACGCCGAATTCGTCCCGGACCGTTTGCGATCGCCGCGGGTTGCCTGGCACTGGCTGGGTGCGCGCAGGCGCCGGGAGGATCACCGGTGGCGACGGCGGAGCAGACCGTGAGCGGCCAGCCGATCTACAGCGACAACTCGGTGGAAACACTGGTACGGCTCGGCGATCACACGCTGTCGCGCGGCGACGTCGCGTCGGCGATAGCGATGTACCGCCGTGCGCATGCCGCCGACCAGACAGAATTGCTGCCGCTGTTGAAACTCGGATCCGCCCTGGCCAGCTTCGGATCCTACGACGAGGCGGCCGGCGCGTTTCGCGCGGCGCTGAGTATCGACCCGATCAACGTCGAGGCGCTGCGCGGGATGGGCAACGCATACCTGGCATTGAACGAACCCGATCTGGCGCTGCCCAATCTGGAAGCCGCCATCGCAATCAGACCGGACCCCCGGGCGAGCAACAGCCTGGGCGTCGCATACGATCTGCTGGGCCGCCATGATGAGGCGCAGGAGGCCTATGGAAGAGGGCTCGCGGTCACGCCCGCCGACCTCGACATCGCGACGAACATGGCGTTGTCCTTATCCCTCAGCGGCATGCACGACGACGCGGTGCGGCTGATGCGGCGCACCGCGACTGCACCCAGCGCTACTGCGCGGCACCGCCAAAACCTGGCGCTGGTCTACGGGCTGGCCGATCGCGCCGTGGAAGCCAGAGCCGTGGCCCGCCTCGACCTGGGCGAGGCGGCGGTCGAGCAGAACATGGCGTTCTACGCCATGCTGCAGCGTATCGACGACAGCCGCAGCCGCGCCGCGGCGATCGGAGAGAGCGGCGGCGCGGCGATCGCCCCGTAGTCGGGATCCCGTTTCACGCCACGGCCAATTCGAACGAGGCTCCGCCCGCCGTCATCGACGGGGGACTGATCCGCTCGTCACCAGCGCGGTGGGCTGGAACCCTGTCTTTCTTGAAATGGTCGTCTGGCCCGCACTTCTCACACTGGCCACAGTTTGCGCCGCTTCGGGGCCGCGCGAGCCGCCAGGAGAACGCCGAAGAGCGAGGCAGCGTTAGCCCGCACTTCTCATACTGGCCACGGACAGCGCCGCCCTGCGGGTCGCGCCCGGGCGGCCCGCCCGCTTCGTCGAAGGCCTCGACCGTAGCGTTGCTACGCTCTTCAGCCTTCTCCTGGCGGCTCGGGCCGCCCGGACGCGACGCAGGCCGCGGCCAGTATGAGAAGTGCGGGCTTGGGTCGGAGCGTTCGACGCCGCGGGCGGTCCGGCTGGGCGCGGCGCACACCGCGGTCGGTGTGAGAGATGCCGAGAGTAGGGCCGGACCTGCTGTTCCCATCGGCGTTGAGCTGCGGCGCGCCGCGGAACGACCGACCGGCGGATCACTGGCCGCCGAAGCCGATTCCCTTCAGGCCGTCCACGACGCTTAAGCCGGCCGGTCCCAGCAGGATGACGAAAAGCGGCGGCATGATGAACAGGATCATCGGCACCGTCAGCATCGCCGGCAGGCGGGCCGCCTTTTCCTCCGCCTTCATCAGACGCTCGTGCCGCAGCTCGGCGGCCAGCACGCGCAGCGATTGGGCCAGCGGCGTGCCGTATTTCTCCGTCTGCAGCAGCGTGTTGACCATGCCCCTCATGCCGGGAAGGTCGGTCCGCGCACTGAGATTGTCCAGCGCCTGACGACGTTCGGGCATGAACCCCAGCTCAACCGAGGTGAGCGCCATTTCGTCGGCATACTCCGGCTGCGACCGGCCGAACTCCGAGGCGACGCGCTGCATGGACGCGTCGAGGCTAAGTCCGGCTTCGGCGCAGATCACCATCAGGTCGAGACCGTCCGGCAGCGCCTTGCGCAGCTTCTTGCGGCGCTTGTCGGCGGCGTTCTTGACGAAGATGTCCGGCAGATAGGCGCACAACAGGACGACGCCGCCGGCGATGATCAGCTGGCGCGACTGCAGCCCGCCGCCGATGTCGCCGAACAACAGCAGAAGTGCCATGATCAGCGCGGCACCGATCGGCAGAGTCGCCTTGGCGAACAGATACGCGACCATGGCGTCGTGCGACCGCCAGCCGGCGCGTGCCAGCTTCTTGCTCATGCGATCGGCGTGCTGGCTGCGCAGCAGGTTGAGCCGCGTCACGACGTCGCGCATAACGCTGACTGCCTTGTCGGCGGTCTGCGTTCTCCCGCCCGCCGCCTCGGCTTTCAGCATCAACCGCCGCTCGACGAGCTGGCGCGCCTTCGAGGCCAGCGGATTGCGCTGCACCAGCGCCGACCAGAACGCCATAACGGTGAGCAGGGCGCTGCACAGCGCCAGCAGGATGATCACCTGCTCGGGCGTCAGGCCGAACGGGAGGTTGTCGAGCCAGCTCATATTTCGAACTTCGACATCCTGGCCATGATCCCGATACCCGCCAGCAGCCAGGTGGCGCCGAGCACCAGCATGATGATGCCGCGCTTGTCGGTGAACAGCGGGGCCAGGTAGCCGGGATTCACGAGTTGAATGATCCCCATCATGATGAACGGCAGCGAACCGATGAGGATGGAACTGAATTTGGCCTCGGCCGACATCGCCTTGACCTTAAGCTTGGCCTGCCGGCGCTTGCGCAGGATGTCGGCCAGATTCTCCAAGGTCTCGCCCAGATTGCCACCAGTTTCCCGCTGCACCGAGATACAGACGACGAAGAACCGGAATTCCGCCGAGGCAATGCGGTCGGCGGCCCGCCACAGCCCATCTTCCAGTGTCCTGCCGAACGTCATGTCGTCGACCACGCGCCGGAACTCGATGCCGATCGGATCGTCGATCTCGCTGCCGACCGTCTTGACCGACTCGGTGATCGGCAGGCCGGATTTGAGACCCCGCACCATCAGGTCGATGCCCTCGGGGAACAGGCCGACGAACTTCTCGCGGCGGCGCGAGATCAAAATTCCGACCACCATGTGCGGCCCACCCAGACCGGCGGCGAAGCCGAACATCGCGCACGCGATGAGTGGCAGGGGCGTTAGTTGCCAAAGGCCGACGGTCACGGCGGTCAGAACGCCGGTGCCGACCAGGAAATAGTTGGTGAGCGAAATCGACAGGCCCGCCTGCCGCAATCGCGCGCGCAGCAGATCCGGGTTCGGCAGAACCTTGAGGACGATCCGGTCGAGACCCTTCGCGTCGCTGTCTCTGGCGAAGATCCTGACGCCGCCGCTCTCCGCGTCACGGTCGTCGTCGACCTTGACCCGCTCCACCACGGCCGCCAGACGCCGGTTGCGAGTCCGCTTCTCGCCGCCGAAGGTGCTCATCAGCACCAGGCTCACCAGCGCGACTGCAAGCGCCACGCCGCCGCCGATGAATATGATCGCGATCGGGAAATCGCCGGCCGCTGCGGGCATTAGACGACCTCCAGCAATGCCTGATCGAGGCCGTAATACTCCGCCCGCGGGGTGAAGTACGGACGCACGCCGGCGGGCCGGAACGACCCGCGCAGGCGGCCGCTCTCGTCCTCGCCCTGGAATTCGAAGGTGAACAGATCCTGGGTGACGATGACATCGCCCTCCATGCCGATCACCTCGACGATGTTGGTTACCCGGCGAACGCCGTCGCGCATTCTGCTGATCTGAACGATCAAGTCGAGGGCGCTCGAGATCTGCGTGCGCACCGCCTTGCTGGGCAGGTTGATCGCCGCCATGCCGATCATGTTCTCCAACCTGGCCAGGGCGTCGCGCGGCTTGTTGGCGTGGATGGTCGCCATCGATCCCTCGTGGCCGGTATTCATCGCCTGCAGCATGTCAACCGCCTCGATGCCGCGCACCTCGCCGACGATAATCCGGTCCGGCCGCATGCGCAGCGCGTTCTTTACCAGATCGCGGATGTTGACCTCGCCCTTCCCTTCCAGGTTGGCCGGCCGGGTCTCCAACCGCACCACATGCGGCTGTTGCAGCTGCAGCTCCGCGGCGTCCTCGATGGTGACGATGCGGTCGCCGTGGTCGATGAGCTGCGACAACGCGTTCAGCAGCGTCGTCTTGCCCGAGCCGGTGCCGCCGGAGATCAGGACGTTGAGCTTCGTCCGGGCGGCGATCTTCAGCAGCATCGCCATGGGGCTGGAGATGTTGCTCTGGTCGGCCATCTTGTCGAGCGTGATTTTTTGCTTGGAGAATTTGCGGATCGACATCGAGGGGCCATCGATCGCCAGCGGCGCACCGATGACGTTGACGCGGCTGCCGTCGGGCAGGCGGGCGTCGCAGATCGGATTGGTCTCGTCGATGCGCCGGCCGATTCTCGTAACGATTCGCGTCGCCACGTTCATAACGTGTGAATCGTCCTGAAACACGACATCGGTCAGAATCAGCTTGCCGTTCTTCTCGACATAGACCTGCTTGGGCCCGTTGACCATGATGTCGGTGATCCGCTCGTCGGCCAACAGCGGCTCCAGCGGGCCGAAGCCGATCATGTCGTCGACCAGCGTCCGCACCAGGTCGGTATGTTCCTTGCGATTGAGTTGGATCTGCAATTCGTCGCGGATCTCCGCGACCACGCCGTCCAGTTCGCCGATCAGCGCTTCGGGCTCGAGGTTCGAGGCCGAGGCGACATCGATCCGCTCCAGCAGGAGCGGCTTGATCTTGCGCTTGGCGTCCTCGATCGTCGGATTGCCGGTGCCCTGCTTGCGCAAGTCGGCGTCATCGCGCCCCCGGCCGCCGTCCTCGGCCGACGCCTCGTCCGGCCCCGCCAGGATATCGCCGACCAGCGTCGCGACGAGGTGGCGTTGTTCCAGCAGGTCGGGCGCGTCCGGCTCGAGATCCAGCACCTCCATGACGATGTCGCTGACTTGATGGGCGACCTCCTGTCGCGGCATTCGCCGCGCCGCCTCGGGCGGCAGCCGCTTGATCACCATCGGGTGCAGCATGTCGTAGAATTTGGTCAGCCGGGATTCGGCGCCGGTTTGTTCCAGCGAATCCTTGTTGCTGGCGGCGACCTCGCCCTGGCGGGTCGCGGGGACTTGCGACTCGTCGACGACCGACCGAACCGAGCGGGATTTATCGGACTTACGTTGGCTGAACATGTGCCGCTACCTCTTCAGGTTCATCCAACGGCGGGCAGTCTTCGGTTCTTCGCTGATGCCGCCCACGGTCATGGAAAATGATTTCAATGCATCGGATGTGCGGCCGCGGTTGGATCCGGCCGCCAGGGGCTTGCCATTGATCGCCGCTTTGCTGGCCTTGGGATCCTCGGGAATAGAGAAATCGATCTTGGCGCTCAGGCTCTTTGCGAATTCGCCCGTCGGTAGCTCGCTCGATTTGGCCAGACCGATCCGGTTGGCGACGATGGTGAGCTGGGTCTCCGGCGCCATCGTCTCGAGGTTGGTGCGGATCCGCAGCGAGTCGCGCAGCCCCGCCAGCGACAGATCGGTGACCAGGGCGACCGCCTCCGCGGACTCCAGCACGGTTGCGCTGACCGCCACCAGATGCCGCGGCATGTCGATCACGACAATGTCGAAGATCCGCTTCAGCTCGGCGATCAGCCGTTCGAGCGACTCCGGCCTGATTATGAAGTTCTGGTCGAGCGGCTCTTCGCCGCTGAGCACGTACAGATTGTCGCCGCAGTTCACCATCGCGCTGGCGACGAACAGCGAATCGATCCGGTCTGGCTCCTCCAGCGCGTTGCGCAGGCCGCTGCCGGAGTCGAGATCGAGGCTAAGCGCCGCGGTGCCAAACTGGAGGTCGAGATCGACCAGCGCGACCTGCTTTCTGAATTCGTTGGCGAGCTGCCATGCGGCGGCGACCGCCATGGAACTGGAGCCGACTCCGCCATGCGCCCCGATCACCACCACGACACGGCCATTCGCCCCCTGGTCAGCCTCGCCCTCGCGCTGGTTCGCTGTCAGCATAGTGCGCCGCAGCTCCTGGCCGGTGATCGGCTTGACCAGATAGTCGGTCACGCCGGCGCCGATCAGGGCGCGGAACAGACCGACGTCGTTGTCGGGTCCCAATGCCAGTAGGGTCGTCGCCGGACCGCACAGCTCGGCCAGCGCCGACATTTCGGACACCGGCGACGTCGAACCGGTGATGTCGACGATCAGCAGCGCCGGCGCCGCACCGCCGCGCAACGCCGCGATGGCCGCCGATATGCCGCCCTCGGTCACATCCACCCCCTGGCGGCCGCCGGGGACGACGCGGCAGATCGTTTCCAGCGTTTCGGCATCGCCGGCGAACGCCATGACCGGCGGCGTCCGGCCGCCGGCTCCGTCGGAGTACTGTGGAACCGCGCTCATCACTGTGTGCCTTCCGCCTGCAAGCCCTCGGTTTCGTCGGTGCGGTAGCGGGCGATCGCCCGGATTGCCATGGTGTTGTCGGTCGGACCCGGCGTCCGGCCGACGAACAGGTCATTGGGGTTCGCCACCATGCGCGCCAGGTTGGTCGCGTTCGCGCAGTTTGGCGGCGGCATCAGGACGCCGGGATTGACGTGGTCTACGGCCTCGTCGAAGCAGTCGGTCGCCAGGTAGATGGCCCGCCGCACCGACACCGTCACCTGATCGAAGCCGACATTACCGTCGACCAGAGAGATCCGCGCGATGCCCCGTCGGGCGAGCTCGGAAACGACGGCGTTCTGCCGCGCCAGGGCGAAGGGTCCGGACGCGACCACCGTCACCGAGTCGGTCTGTTTCGTCCCGATCTGCGATATGAAGGATCCCAGATTGGCCAACTCAATCGGATCGACGGCGGCGATGCCGGGCCCGAACATGATGTCATGGTTGAGCCGGACATAGTCGAGCCGGTAGGGATCCATGGTCGGCGTCGATTCCGCCGGAGTGTAGACCGGGTAGTGCCGATAGGTGCATCCGGACAGCGCCAGAACGACCAGCCCGAACGAGATCGCGGTCGCCAGCCGGCGCTGCGTGCGATGGCGCGGATGGAATGGATTACGGCGAGGCATCGCGCAGTCCCCTATTTCAAGATGAATCCGGCCGAGCCGATGACGCCGCCGACCGGTGAGCCGGCAAGCACCGAGTTGGAGCCGACACCGGCGAGGCGTGCCGCCGGTATCTGGTCGCGCGGCGCGACCAGGCGATCGGTCGGCGACATGATCTGGTCGGCCGATACCGGTTCGACCAGATAGGGCGTGACGAAGATCACCAGCTCGGACTCGTCCTGTTCGAAGTCGTTGCGCTGGAACAGCGGCCCAAGTATCGGCAGATCGGCGAGGAAGGGCGCCACGTCGCTGGCAGCCTTGAACGACGTCTGGAACAGGCCGGCGATGGCGAAGGTCTGGCCGCTGCCCAGCTCGACCGTCGTTTCCGCCCGCCGCACCGACAGCCCTGGGATGGATATGCTGCCCAGCTGGATGGACGCCGCCGGCGACAACTCGCTCACCTCGGGCATCACGCGCATGCTGATCCGCCCGCTATCCAGCACGGTCGGGGTGAACGCGAGCGAAACACCGAACGACTTGAACGTGATCTCGACCTCGTTGTCGTTCACCGCCGTCGGGATGGGAAACTCGCCGCCGGCCAGGAAGCTGGCGGTCTCGCCGGAGATCGTCGTCAGGTTGGGCTCCGCCAGGATGCGCACGAGATTTTCCTGCTCCAGCGCGTCGATGACCGCGTTGACGCCAAAACTGTTGCCCAGATAGCCTCCGAGGAGCGCGTCGCCGACGACATTGACGGGAGCACCGAACGTGCTGTTGTCGAGGAATGCGCCGGTGGCGCCGGTTAAGAAGAAGTTGCCGGTGTTGACGAACGCCTCCCAGTCGATGCCCAGGCGCCGCACCGACGACCGCGACACCTCGACGAACCGGACGCGCAGGTTGACCTGTTGCGGACCGGTGACTTCGGTGCGGTTGATCAGTCGACTGTTCGGCGGCAGGAAGGCGCCGGCGATCTGCGCGGCGTTGGCGATATCCATCGCCGAGTCCGACTGGCCGTGCAGCATGACGACATTGCCGACCGCGGACGCCTCGATATTGCCGTTGGGAATCTCCGACGACAGCGTCTCGTTCATGCCGGTCACGCTGGTGCCGACGATCAGCTGTATGTCGGCGACCACTCGGTTGTTCGCACCGACGGCGTAGAGGTTGGTCTCGCCGGGCTGCCGCCCGAAAAGATAAATCAGGTCCGGCGCCATCACTTCGAGGTCGGCGATGGCCGGATCGGCGAGATAGACCGACTCCGACGGGGCATCCAGTCGGATCAGCTGGCCCTTGCTGACCTGAAGAAGGACCTCGGTGGTTTCGCCGGTCAGGACCTCGACCGCGGCGGTGGGCCCGGCGGCCATTGCGGACAGCGTCAGCGCGACCGCCAGCGCAGCGCGACGAACCGTCCTTTCCATCAGTGCTTGCATTTCCATGGACCTTTCGTCTGCCGGCGCTCAATGAACCGCATTGCCGCGGATAATCACGACCCTGCCGGTGCTCTGCGGCACGGGCACGCCGTCCGCCGGCTCGGTGCGCCTCGGCGGGGCGCCCAGCAGCACGGAGACATCGGTGTCGAGCGTATAGGTCTGGCTGAGTTGCCGTTCGGCGTGTTCGTCCAGGCCGCCCGGAAAGAACGTCGGGACCTTGCCGGCGATCGCCTCCTTGGGGTCCGTGCCACTGGCATCGGCGACCTGGATCAGCTCGTCCTGTGAGGCAGGCTCCAGGCTGCGCAGGCTCAACGACACGCTGCCCAACTGCAACATGACGTTGATCGCTTCGACCTGCCGTGGCGTGACCTCGAGGGTCGCGGTCCTGCCGATCTGCGCCTGGCCGTCCGGATTGTCGAGCCGCTGATCGATCGCCAGGACCTTGATGTTGGCCATCACCGTCTCGCCGACCCGGTGTAGGACGCCGTCACTGGCCATCGGATCTGGCGCCTGGTGGACCAGGATCAAGTCGACGCGATCGCCGGGAAAGATGAAGCCGGCGGCACCACGGGTGTCGTTGATCGGCACGGTGGCCGCGCGCGTGCCCGGCGTCAGCACCGCCGCCATGAAGCCCCGCTCGCCGGACTTCACCAGCTTGCGGTCGGTCACCGGCTCGCCGGCCGACATATGAAAGCGGACGACGGCGCCGATGAAGTCCTCTCGCTCGCGCTCGCCCTGGACCACGTAGGACGGCGGCAGATCGTCGGTCGGCCAGGGCTGCCACACCAGATTTTCCTGTCTGATGAGGTATCCGGGCGCAAGATTATCGCGCACCACCAGGACGTTAGACGACACCGTGACCTCGCGTTCGATGATGGTCGGAACGTTGTTGGCGCGCTCAGCGGCGATCCATTTCCGGGCAAAGATGATGGTGCCGACGCCGACGACGACGGCCAGTACTAACAAAATGATCACCCGCACAGCCATTTCGACCTCCTGTCTTCCCTAGCCGGTCCATAGGCGCAGGGCGACGGCCGCCCCGCCCACCGCGATCGCGATCCCGTATGGTATCGGTTGGCGGAATATCGACTCGCCGGCGGCTTCGGCGACCTCGCCGCGCTGGGCAACCTCGCGGCGCTTGAGCGCCGCCGACAGCAGAATGGCCACGGCAAGCACGCCACCGGCCAGCGCCGTCACGATAAGCAATTGCAATACCAGTCCGGGACCGGACCACAGCGCCAAGGCGGCGAGCAGTTTCGCGTCGCCGCCGCCGATGAACTGATGGGCATACGCGATGTATCCGGCCACGAGAACGGCGGCGGCGGTCGCCAGCGCGACCAGCGGATGGTCGACCCGCGGCCAGGCGGCGATCACCCAGGCCGGATAGAGCGCCACGATAGCGATGGACACGCGGTTGGGAATGGTCAGCGTCAGCGCGTCACTCACAACCGCCCAGCACAGCAATCCGGCCAAAGCCAGGATCACGATGTGACCGACATTCGCTATCCACATGTCGATTGGGCCTACGCGTGAAAGGGCCTGTCTGCCAGGCACCGAATGAGGTAAGGGGCGGGCGGCCGTGCGCCGCGCCGCCCCTTCCCTACCAGTCGTATATCTTCTGAGCGGACGACCCCTTAGCTGGGGTTCGCAGCGGCGTTCAGCTCGGTGGCGACCACGGTGAAGATCGACCGCAGCGAATTGCCCATGAACTCCAGGGCGACGATGGCGGGGACCGACACGAGCACGGCGATCAGACCATATTCGATGGCCGTCGCGCCCGTCTCGTCACGCAGAAAACTCCGAAACTTGGTAAGCATTGCTACATACTCCTGGCTAGTAATAACTGCTCAACCCACCGATTTAGCCGCCGCCCATGCGAATTTATCTAAAATTATCAGAGAATCGAATGGAATGCAATAATTCATTTTGCATTTTACTAAATAATCTCAAAAATGGTCAAGATCTATTGATATCTGCATTTTCCGATGGTTAATTTTGACTTTCGAAATGGTTAATTATTCAAACAATTTCTGGAAAACACCGTATGAAGTGTCGGCCAGCCCGTTTCTCTCAGAGTCTGACTCGAAATGATTATCATTATATCAAAGGGTTGCTGGCGGCACCGACCAGGAGCTGGCGGAGAATATTCGCCAGAGCGACAACCCGACCGCCGCCTTGGATGCGCTGGTCACGATGGCGGAAGATGGCGCGAGATACGTTGAGCGCTACCGTTCCGGCATTGAAATAATGGGGTGTGCGAGCGCTCGAATTTTCATCGTCGCCGAACTGATGCTGGCCGAACTCAGTTGCTCGCAGTGAGGCCGCGCGAGGCGGGGCATCGTCAACGCGGTGCCCCGCTTTGTCGCCGGCGCCGGTGACGTTGTGCTAGCCTTCCAACCATGACCGCCGATCCCAACGACCCCGACCTACTCGCCGTCGCGACTGCCTATCGTAAGGTCCGCA
>JAZFQW010000310.1:0-2040 GCA_036445335.1 Alphaproteobacteria bacterium
GCGACGCCGCCGCGGTAACGCTTTCGGTCATCGGCGACGGTGCCGGCGCCGTGGTCGGCCTCGTCGACACGGCCACCGGCGTCACCGGAGCCGACGACGAGGAAACCGAGGGCTCCGCGGCGACCGATCTGGTCGCATCCCTGTCGCTCATCTAGCCCGCACTTCTCACACTGGCCGCGCAGACCGTGGCCAGATCGAGGAGTGCGGGCTAAGGCAGCGGCGTCCACGGCGCCGGCGCCGCGCCGCGCTCAAGCACCCAAAACCGCCGCGTGGCGACGTCGGTCCAGTCCGATGCCGAGCCGTCGGGCCAGATCACGCGGATCTGTGCCGTGGCCGCCCGGCCCAGGCCGAAATGGAGCCAGCCGGTCTGGCCGCCGCCATGGCCGCCGCCGACGGTGACCTCGCGGCTCCACGTCCGGCCGTCCGCGCGCACCTCGACCCAGGCGCCGACAGCGCGGCGGTTGCCCGCCGGCTGACGGACCTCCAGCTGCAGCCAGGCGCCGGTGTCGGCGGTCCGGTTGTTCTGGATCTCCAGCGGGGCCTGCCGGTTGACCACGACGATGTCGAGCCGGCCGTCGAGATCGAGGTCGACCAGCGCGGCGCCGCGACCGCGCGTCATGCTGGCCACGCCGGCGTCGGCGGCGGCCTCGCTGTAGCGGCCGTCCGGCTGGCCCATCAGCAGATTGTTCGGGTCGCGCATCGCCGCGACGTCCATCGCCTCGACGTTGCCCTTGGCGATGAACAGGTCGGTGATCCCATCGTTGTCGACGTCGCCGAACTCCGCATGCCAGCCGGTGGATGGCCGGCCGTCGTCGCCGACGTGGGGGACATGGGCGGTGATCCCCACCTCGAACGCGGTGTCGCGATAGGTCGGGGACTCCGGCCCGGCGGCCAGGACGCGCATCTTCTGGTCGCCCATGCTGGTCAGCACGATTTCGGGATAGCCGTCGCCGTCGACGTCGTGGCTGGCAATGCCCATGCCCCAGATGCGCAGGCGGTTCCACCCGTCGTCGCGGCCGTAGAGCCGGGTCTCGCCGCCGGCGATCCGCCACAGCTGCTCTTCCCCCTCGGCGCCGTAGTAGTGCCGGTCGTTGCTGATCTGGAGATCGCGCCGGCCGGACCGCGACCAATCGCTGAACAGCATCGACAGGGCGCAATGGCCAGGCGTCAGGGGCTCCGGCGGCGCGAACCCGGCGCCGCGCGGCGATGCCGGGCGCACCAGGACGTTGTCGTCGCACGCCTCGAACGGGCCATCCGGGTCGTCGCGGTCGACATAGTTGCCGAACGCCAGAGTCGGCCAGCGCATGCCGTCCTCCCAGGTGGCCGAAAACGCCGTCGTCCAGCGGTCGCCGCCGTCGAACCCCCAGGCCTCGTTGGCGGCCGCGAACCCGCAATCGCCGGTGCCGCGCAGCAGGATGTTACCGCCGGCCCGCAGTACCGCCAGATCGACGACGGCGTCGCCGTCGACATCCAGCGGATAGGCGCCGGTCACGCCGGTGATGGCGGTGGTATCCGACTCCGCCCGGCGCAGCCGGATCGAACCCGGCGTCGCCTCGTTCAGCCACAGGGTCGCCGGGTTGTCACCGCCGGCGGCGTAGATCTCCGGGTAGCCGTCGCCGTTGCAGTCGAACGCCGCGACGCCGCCGCCGACGTAGTGCTCCCACCCGCCGGTGTAGGCGTGGGTCACGCCCAGCGCCGGCGCGACGTCCTGGAATCGCGGCGAGTCGGCCGCCGCGACGGACGGCGCGATCAGCGACAGCAGTGCAATAGCCAAAATGCGCGGGCTCATGGCAATCATATCAACATTCTACACGAGATTGCGGTAGGAAGCGCAAATCTCCGGGCAGACCATTTCCGACCCGCTGGCGAACGTCGAGTCATCGTCATTCCCGCCCTTGCGGGAATGACGATAGGGTGGGGCGGCGGCTGATCGCGGCTGCGCTGCGTAAACCGAGTGTCCAGACTGGTGCCGCTCTCAAGGAATGCAGGATTGGTGGATGATGTCGTGATCGGCTCGGCGCATTCGCATTCACAGGCTAC
>JAZFQW010000311.1:0-5764 GCA_036445335.1 Alphaproteobacteria bacterium
GCGTCCGCACCTATGTGGCGATCGCCAGGGCCCTGGGATTGAGCCCCAGCGTCGGCGCGATGCAGGCGAATTTCGGCACTCCTCTCGAGAACAGGCTGGTCGTGTACGATGCCGTCACCGAAACCTATTCCGACGCCGTCGGCGTGACTGAGGCGACGATCGCGGCGGTCAAGCCGGGCGAGGGGCCCAAGTCGGGCTGGGAGACCATCACTGAACTGGATGTGGACAGCGACGGCGACGTCGATCAAGACGATCTAAATACCGTGCTGAACGGCTTCGTCTCCGTGGACGACGATCTGGACGGACTTGACGATCTCGACGACGACGATAACGAAGTGGTCACATTGCTGCTGCCGTAGGCGGGGCACCGGTGTGTCGGGGTAACGGCGCGGCGGCGCATCTTAACCCGTTCTTACGGCGTCGACTTTAGCGTGCGGCCGGTCTCCACCTTTGGAAGGATCGCCGATATGACGCTCTTGAAAAATGGCACGCTGCGCTGGCTCGCGCTGGCCGTGGCCGTGATTACCCTGTCGGCGTGCCATGTCGCCGGGCATGTCCCGCCGGGCCAGGCGAAGCAGGTCCTGTACCCGAATCCGGGACACGGCGGAACACCGCCGGGCCAGGAGAACAGATAGCGCCGCGCCAACAGCAAGGCGCCGCCGAAGCGGCGGCGCCTATATCAGGCAAGGCAGCGGTGGATCGTGCGGTCGCGTCAGGGCGGCGGCAGCTTGTCCTGCAGTTCGCTGGCGCTGGCGTCGATGCGCCGAGCCAGCGCCTTCGCCGCGGCGGCGGCGCTGGCGAAGCCGTGCTCGTGGCTCGGCACGGCGCGCAGCAGCGCGTCCAGCGTCATCTGGTTGGTGCGGTTGCTGATCTCGGTCAGCCGACCCATCAGCGCGCTGACCTCCGCGGCGCCCAGGTCGACTATGCCTTTTCCCGCCATGTGCCGTGTCCATGCCTATTGAGGGTCGTCTCGCATCGACAATATGACCCTGTCCCCGTTAACACCCTGTGAATGGCGGCCAGTGTGAGAGACGCGGGCTGGCGGTTGAGAAGCGCCACCCATCCATGGTTAATTGGCCGCGCTTGGCGGCCGGGCGCGGCCGCTCGCGAAATCATTGCCCAGGGGACGCCGATCGATGAGCAGCAACACCTACTTTCCGGTGCCGCAGGCGCTGGCCGAAACCGCCTGGATCGACGAGGCCAAGTACCGCCAGATGTACGAGCAGTCGATCAGCGATCCCGAAGGGTTCTGGGGCGAACAGGGCGCCCGGCTGGATTGGATCAAGCGGTACACCAAGGTGAAGGACGTGGCCTTTACCGGGGCAGTCCACATCAAGTGGTTCTACGACGGCACGCTGAACGCCTGTTACAACTGCGTCGACCGTCACCTCGCCGCGCGCGGCGACCAGACCGCGATCCTATGGGAGGGTGACGACCCCGGCGACAGCGAGGCGATCACCTACCGCGACCTGCACGCACGGGTCTGCCGCCTGGGCAACGCGCTCAGGGCGAAGGGCGTCAAGAAGGGCGATCGCGTCACGATCTACCTGCCGATGATCCCCGAGGCGACGGTGGCGATGCTGGCCTGCGCGCGGATCGGCGCGATCCATTCGGTCGTGTTCGGCGGGTTCTCGCCCGATTCGCTGGCCGGCCGCATCCAGGACTGCAATTCGAACTGCGTGATCACCGCCGACGAAGGCATCCGCGGCGGCCGCAAGATCCCGCTGAAGGCCAACACCGACGCGGCGCTGAAGACAAGCCCGACGGTAAAGACCGTGGTCGTCGTCAAGCGCACCGGCGGCGACATCGCCTGGGCCGACGGCCGCGACGTCTGGTACAACGAGGTCTGCGACGCCGCCTCGACCGATTGCCCGTGCGAGGAGATGGGCGCGGAGGACCCGCTGTTCATCCTCTACACCTCGGGCTCGACCGGACAACCCAAAGGCGTGCTGCACACCACCGGCGGCTACCTCGTCTACACCGCGATGTCGCACCAGCACATCTTCGACTACCACGACGGCGATATCTTCTGGTGTACCGCCGACGTCGGCTGGGTCACCGGGCACAGCTACATCGTCTATGGCCCGCTGGCCAACGGCGCGGTCACGCTGATGTTCGAGGGGGTGCCGAACTATCCCGACGCGTCGCGCTTCTGGCAGGTCTGCGACAAGCACCGGGTCACCATCTTCTACACCGCGCCGACCGCGATCCGCGCCCTGATGCGCGAGGGCGACGAGCCGGTGACGAAGACCAGCCGCCAGTCGATCCGCATCCTCGGCACCGTCGGCGAGCCGATCAATCCGGAGGCTTGGCTGTGGTACTACAACGTTGTCGGCGAGGCGCGCTGCCCGATCGTCGACACTTGGTGGCAGACCGAGACCGGCGGCATCCTGATCACCCCGCTGCCCGGCGCGATCGGGCTCAAGCCCGGCTCGGCGACCCTGCCCTATTTCGGCGTCCAGCCGGAGATCGTGGATTCCGACGGCACCGTTCTGGAGGGCGCCTGCCAAGGCAATCTTTGCATAGCCGACGCCTGGCCCGGCCTGATGCGTACGGTGTTCCGCGACCACGACCGCTTCATCCAGACCTATTTCAGCGCCTACAAGGGCAAGTACTTCACCGGCGACGGCTGCCGCCGCGATGAGGACGGCTACTACTGGATCACCGGCCGGGTCGACGACGTGATCAACGTCTCCGGCCATCGCATGGGCACCGCCGAGGTCGAGAGCGCGCTGGTCGCCCACGAAAAGGTCGCCGAGGCGGCGGTGGTCGGCTATCCGCACGACATCAAGGGCCAGGGCATCTATGCCTACGTCACGCTGAACGCCAGCGAGCAACCCAGCGAGGACCTGCGCCGGGAGCTGGTGCAGTGGGTGCGCAAGGAGATCGGCGCGATCGCCTCGCCGGACCTGATCCAATGGGCGCCCAGCCTGCCGAAGACCCGCTCGGGCAAGATCATGCGCCGCATCCTGCGCAAGATCGCCGAAAACGAGCACGGCGCGCTGGGCGACACCTCGACCCTGGCCGACCCGTCGGTCGTCACCGACCTGATCGACAACCGCATGAACCGGTAGCGCCGGTCGGCCGGTCATGTCGCCGCGGCCGAATTGCGCCGGCCAGCGGTGACAGTGGTCGGCAAAATTGCGCAGTCCGTTGCTATTCGATGCCGGCCACCGTGCCGCACCAGTCCGGGCGCGGGCCGCGGCCGGCGTAGGGGCGGGCGAGGCCGGCGGCCAGCAGCGGGGCGCCGGCATCGACGCCGTCGGCGGTGGCCACCCGCGCCACCACGCGGCCGGCATAGGTGCCGTAGCGGATGTCGGTCAACACAACCGGGCCGTCGGCGACCAGGGCGGCCAGGGCATCGCGGGCCCGTTCGGCCAGCGCGGTCTCGGCCGGGCAGTCGCCGCGCAGCTCCGGCGTGTCGATGTCGGCCAGCCGCACGTGGGTCTCCAGGTCCTGGCCCAGCCAGACGCGGGCGCGCACCGCCAGGGTGTCGCCGTCGATCACCGCGACGACGGTCGCCGGCACCGGCCCGGCCAGCACCTCGCGGGCCTCCGCCGGCGCGGTCGCCGCGACGACGGCGACCGCGACCGTCGTCAGCAGTCTGCGTACAGCGTCGAGAGGCGCGCCGGCGCGGTCCGACCCAAACCACCGAAGACATCGGCACGGATTTCCGGGCGTCGTCACGGACGGCGCGCCAGCGACGATCCGGGATCTCGGGCCGATCGACGGCGCGACGGTCCCGTTGGCGCGGGAACGACGGGGCTGGGGATGTGGCCGATTACGCAAGACTCGCCTGCCGTGTGGCCCGTTGCGACGGGGACGCCCATCGAATTACCGCATATTAGGAATATAGTCAATATAAATGAAGGTGATAGGAACTTTCGTCTAATCGGTTGCAGCGCACCGCCCTCGCTCGGTGGCGTGGGCCGGCGGCACGGGCACGCGGCTCAGAAGTCGGTGCAGCGGCCGCCGACCTCCCAGTCGCCGTAGCGGGTCGGTTCGGGGCCGTCGCCGCCGCCGATCTCGCCGGGCTTCTGCGGCGGCCCGGCCGGCGGTTTCGGCCGCGCCGCCGGTTCCTTGGCGTCGCCGCCGCCCTTGGGGTCCGCCGGCGCCGTGGTGTCATCCGTCATGCCGCTTGGATAGATCGATCGCGTCGCCGCGTCCAGCGCGACGGCGCCGTCGGCGGCCATCGACAGCCGGTCGGCGGCGCGCTACACCGCGCGCCATGGACATGCCGGGACTGGCAGCGCGCCGCGCCGCGTTCGACCTGCTGCGCGCGGTGCTGGCGCACAAGCGGCGGCTCGACGACGCGTTCGAGGGGGCGGCGGACGTCGCCGCGCTGGCGCCGCGCGACCGCGCCTTCGTCCGGCTGCTGGTCGCCACGGCGCTGCGCCGGCTCGGCCAGCTCGACGCGCTGATCCGCCACGCGCTGGACCGCCGACTGCCGCGCCAGGCAGTGGCGTCGCGCGACGTACTGCGCCTGGGCCTGAGCCAGCTGCTGTTCCTCGGCACGCCGCCGTACGCCGCCATCGGGACGTCGGTGGCGCTGGTCGAGGCGGTCGGGCTCGGCCGCTTCAAGGGCCTGGTCAACGCCGTGCTGCGGCGGCTGGCGCGCGAAGGGCCAGCGGTGCTCGCGGCGCAGGACGCCGCCCGGCTCAACACGCCGGATTGGCTGTGGGACGCCTGGTCTGGGACCTACGGCGAGGACGTCGCGCGCGCGATCGCCGACGCCCACCTCGCCGAGCCGCCGCTCGACATCACCGTCAAGGACGATGCCGCGGAGTGGGCGGAACGGCTGGACGCGACGGTGCTGCCGACCGGCGCGCTGCGCCGGACCGGCGGCGGCGCGGTCGACGGACTGCCGGGGTTCGCCGCTGGCGCGTGGTGGGTGCAGGACGCCGCGGCGGCCCTGCCGGCGCGGCTGCTGGGCGACCCGGCGGGCCGGCGGGTCGCCGACCTGTGCGCCGCGCCGGGCGGCAAGACCGCGCAGCTGGCCGCCGCCGGCGCGCGGGTCACGGCGGTCGACCGCTCCACCAAGCGGCTCGACCGGCTGCGCGCCAATCTGGCCCGCCTGGACCTGGCGGCCGAGTGCGTCGTCGCCGACGCCGCCGGCTGGCGCCCGGATGTGCCGTTCGACGCGGTGCTGCTGGACGCGCCGTGCAGCGCCACCGGGACCATCCGCCGCCACCCCGATATCCCCTGGCTGAAGACCGCGGACGACGTCGCCCGGATGGTCGAGGCGCAGGCCCGCCTGCTGGCCCATGCGGTCGACCTGGTCCGCCCCGGCGGCGTGCTGGTCTGGTGCACCTGCTCGCTGCAGCCCGAAGAGGGCGAAGCGCAGATCGACCGGCTGCTTGCCGGCGGCGCGCCGGTCGCGCGGCAGGCGATCGAGGCGGCCGAGGTCGGCGGCCTGGCCGAGATCGTCACCGCTCGCGGCGAGGTGCGCTCGCTGCCGTGCCACGCCGCCGCCTGGGGCGGCCTCGACGGGTTCCATATCGCCCGGCTGCGCCGCGACGGATGATCGGCCGGTGTCAGCCATGGCCAGTGTGCGAGATCAAAGCTAGTCTGGCGCGAATCACGAGTCGCGAGCCATGCAGCAGCCCACCCGAATCGCCCCGTCGATCCTGTCCGCCGATTTCGCCACGCTGTGCGACGAGGTCCGGGCAATGGACGCGGCCGGCGTCGACGCCTTCCATATCGACGTGATGGACGGGCATTTCGTGCCGAACATCACCATCGGCGCCGGCGTGGTGACGGCGCT
>JAZFQW010000312.1:0-9792 GCA_036445335.1 Alphaproteobacteria bacterium
ATACTGATAGTGTAAATACTAAAGGGATTTCTGCGGATGTCGCACAGGAAATGGGCGATATTGCTATTACGCTTGTCATTTCACGGTTTGAGGTAATCGGTCGGGTGGTGGTCAAGTCGCTGGCTCATGACACGCCGGTGGTGGCCACAGGGGCAGGAGGGATACCAGAGGTCATTTCAGAGAGTACTATCGGAGTAGAGAGCGGCAATTTCTGGCAGAGTCGGCCGGCTCGGGCAGCCGGAAAATCCGGTTAAAGGAATGTAGACGGAGTCCCGGGTATCGTCACGGCAGCCACGTCGCGTGACCGACCGGGATGGAGAGATCCCTCACAGTGCCCACCCAGCGCGTTATCCAAGCCGCATCCGATGGCTCTGCAATTAAACCGCTGACCGCAAGACCGCGCCTGTTTCGCAGCCTTATTACCGCGGCCCGCAATCATGGCGTCTTGGTGGTCGCGTCGCTTGTCCTGCGTCGCCTCGGTGAGCTGGTGCGGGTTCGTCGGGCAGAGAGCGCCGAGCTTTGTGCCGGCCTGGTTCGCGGCAAGGCGGGCCTGGAGATCGGCGGCCCAAGCGGGGCCTTCTCGCGCCGCGGCCCGCTGCCGATCTACCGGCACGCGGCACGGATGGACAACTGCAATTTCGCCGGGGAAACGGTCTGGGAAGGCGAGATCGACGAAGGTGTTCCGTTTCGCCCCGGACGCGGTTTGGCCACGGGAACCCAGTTCATTCGCGAGGCAACCGCTCTCAAGGGCATCGCGGACGAAGTCTACGACTTCGTCTGTTCCTCCCACACGCTCGAGCACGTCGCGAACCCGCTGGCCGCGCTGGAGGAATGGCTGAGGGTTTTGCGTCCCGGCGGGACCTTGGTGCTGCTGCTGCCCCATAAGGACGGCACATTCGACCACCGCCGACCGGTCACCACTCTGGTTCATATCATGGACGACCATGCCAAAGGGACCGGTGAGGACGATCTCACCCATTTGGACGAAATCCTGGAATTGCATGACCTTGCCCGCGATCCGCTGGCCGGTGGCTTCGCAGATTTCAAGGCGCGATCGCGGATCAACACGGTAAACCGCTGCCTGCACCATCACGTATTCGATACCGAGCTGGCCGTCCGCCTTGTCGACCACGCCGGACTTCAGATCCTAGCCACGGAGCGCGCCGGATCGATCGATATCATCCTGATATGCTCGAAACCGGAAGCCGGCGTTCGATCGGACAATCGGTTGTTCCTTGCCGACACGGCCGAATTTCGCGGCGTTTGTCCGTCGCCATCGGACCGCGCGAATTCGAGGTCTTCGGGTTGACGCGCGGCCTTTCCGGTGGCGGTGGACGCGGCCCGGTGGTCGGCGGGAGGACATCGTGAGTACGGATTTCGCACGACGGCTCCTGAGAGCGCAGTGGCTCCGCTTGCGGCGGTACTGCCCGGATGCATCGTTGACGGCCGCCTTTTTTGTCCTCGGCCTGCCGTCCTATTTGCGCGGCTTGCTGCGTTCGCGCCGGCACCGCGTGCGGGAGCAATGGTCCGGCGGCGAGACGATCGGTTCGGCTCGTCGAGTCGCGGTCTTCGTCCATTTCGACCGGCACGGGCACATTCACGACTGGCTAGAGCATTATCTCGGCGAGCTCAGGAGCGCCGGATATTCCGTCATCTTCGTCAGCAATGCGCCACGGCTGTCGGCGGAGGCGGTTGCCAAAGTGCGGCCGCATTGCGGACTCGTACTGAGACGCGACAATATCGGGCACGATTTCGGCGCCTACAGGGATGGCATCGGCCATATCCCCGACCTTGGCCAACTGGACGCCCTGCTGCTGGCGAATGACAGTGTCTACGGTCCTTTCCACCCGCTTGTGGACATACTTGCCCGGATGTCGCCCGACCAGGCGTCCGTTTGGGGTATCACGGACGGCGTGGAGGGCGGCTTTCACCTTCAGAGCTACTTTCTGCTGTTCCACCGCGCCGCACTGCAGAGTGGCGCTTTCGGCCGCTTCTGGCGCGAATACCGTTATGTGCAGAGCCGATATTGGAACATTCTGAAGTACGAGATCGGCCTGTCGCGCGCCCTCTCGACAGCCGGGATTCGATGCCGGGCCCTGTTCTCGTATCGGCGGGCGGCGGCGATCCTTGGCGATCGCGACGCTTGCGCCCACCTGCCGACTCCCGGTCGGAAGTCCGCGGAGTCGACGACCGCACTGATCGCCAATGGAGTTCCCGTCAATCCGACACATGACCTCTGGGACGTGCTGATCGGCGAAATGGGCTGCCCATTCATCAAGAGGGACCTGCTGCGTGTCGATCCTGCCAGGAAACTGGGACCGCGGAACTGGCGGGCGGTGATCAACTCGGTCAGCGACTACGACACGACGATGATCCCGGATTTCCCGCCGCCACCGTCGCGCCACGCCGATACCTGAATCCTGCCTCCAACGCGGCGTGGCCAGTATGAGAAATGCGGATGATACCAAAGATCGTTATGGGTGACTCATGCCGACTATTGGCAAGCGCGACCGCGCGCCCGAATTTATGCGAGGCAGGCCTGAGTGGCGCCTGAACACCAATCGTTCATGCATAATGACCGATGGTATTAGATGCAAAGCGCAAGGGTCAGCCAATAAAATCGTCTGGGGGGGACAATTCTCCACTTGAGGGCATAGAGGAGGCGCCTCGGCGCGCTCGACTCTGGAAATGCCGCAAAGTCGTTCAGCAGCATCATGTTTTCCGCCGTGAACCGGTCGGCATACCGATCGCGAAAAACGCTCGCCTGAGTAAAGACGCCGTGCAATCGCCGTTTGAATTCGTGGAGATCGCGGTAAGCCTCCACAACCCTTGCCAGGAGGTGACGCAACAGAAATGATTGCGCTCCGATGGTGTTTCCGCGGTGCTGCCGGTAGAGGATCGTGGGATCGGCCACGTAATCGGTCGATCCGAAGGCCGCGGCAACCAGGGCGATCCACCAATCGTGCGCCGCCGCTTCCGGCGGGACAGGCAGGCATAGATCCTTAAGTCGACTGTTGAAGACCGTTGCGCAGCCGGTGGCGACGTTTTGCGCCAGCACCCGGTTGAGGTCGTTTCCGCTGCGCGGGTCCAGGCCGCGGTAGCGCCAGAACGACGGGTGGATCTGTTCCAGGTCGCGATCAACGACCCGCAAGTCGGTGTGCACCAGTAACGGCGTGGCCGGTCCGCGGGCGCGCTCCAGCGCGTGCAGCTTCGCCATGCTGAGGGAAAGCTTGTCGGCCAGCCAGACGTCGTCCTGGTCGCACAGGGCGACGTACGCGGCGGTCGATTTCGACAACAGCCGCGAGAAGTTGCCGACGTAGCCGAGCTTGCCGTCGTCGTCGACGACGAGGATGATCCGCTCCGGATGCCGCGTCTGGTACGCTCGGAGGATATCGGCCGTGCCGTCGGTCGACCCGTCGTCGCGCGCCAGCAGACGCCAGGATCGATAGGTCTGGGCGAGCAGCGAGTCGATCTGCGCGGCGACGAATTCGGCGCCGTTGTAGGTGGCCAATACGACGTCGACGATCGGCCGCGCTTGCGTTTCGCTGCCGTGCCTGGTCATGGAGCCCGCATGGAATGCCGTGGCCACGCCGGTCGCGGTGGCGTCGCTTTATACCAAGGATCGCTGATAATGACCCATTTGATGGCGCCCGGCGGGCCGCCGCGCGCCATCAAATGGGTCATTATCAGCGATCCTTGGTATTAGCCGCCGCCGGCCGGGATCGCCTTGCCGCGATCGGCGTCGACACCGTTCGCGGGCGGTTCGGCGACGGCCGGGGCGATGGCCAGGCCGGCGGCCATGTCCGGGCGGGCTTCGTTGCCGGCGATCACTGACAGCAGGAAGCCGCCGAAGATGCTCTGCACGCCGATCAGCAGCAGCGTCATGGCGGCGATCAGCTCGCGCATCATGCCGAGCGATCCGAATCCGGCGGACGACCAGACGAAGAAGACGTAGCCCAGCGCTCCGCCGCCGCCGGCGACGAACGCCAGGCCGATCAGCAGCATGTATTCCAGCCGGGCGACCCGGCAGGCGCCCATCACCGCCGGGCCGGCGCGGCGGTAGCCCTGGTTGAGGCCGTACAAGGTCGTCGCCAGGCCGAAGATCGCGGTCTGGTGGGACAACATCAGCAGGCCGCCGGCGACGACCATCCAGTGATCGCCGAACCACAGCGGGCCGATGGCGACCATCGGCACGTTCGCGTTCACCACCAGGGCGAACGCGATGGCGAACCCCAACAGCCCGAAGCCGACGGAGGGGGCGAGGAACAGCCACGACGGGCTGAGCATGAACAGGTAGCGCAGGTGACGCCAGCCGTCGCGCCAGGGGCGCAGGTGCGGCGACCGGCCGCGCCGGTCGGGCCTCAGCGTGATCGGCACCTCGCCACGCCGCAGCCCCAGCAGCGTCGCCTTGATCACCATCTCGCTGGCGAATTCCATGCCAGTGGCGGACAGTCGCAGGCGCTCGAACGCGTCCTTGGTGAACGCGCGCAGGCCGCAATGGGCGTCGCTGAGGCCGGACCGGAACAGCAGCCGCAGGATGCCGCTCAGCACCGGATTGCCGATATAACGGTTCTTCCATGGCATGGCGCCGGGCTGGATGGTGCCCTTCAGCCGGCTGCCCATGCAGAGTTCGTAGCCCACGCAGAGCATCGCCACCATGGGCACCGCTTCGCGGAAATCGTACGAGCAGTCGCAATCGCCCATGGCGACATAGCGGCCCCGCGCCGCCGATATGCCGCCGATCAGCGCACTGCCGTAGCCGGGCTGCGCGACCGGGACCACCCTTGCCCCCAGGCGCTCGGCGATCGCCTGGCTGCCGTCGGTGCTGCCGTTGTCGGCGACGACGATCTCGCCGCTCAGGCCGTGGTCCCGCGCCAGCGCGGTCAGCGCCTGTTGCGCCTCGTCGATACAGCTCGGCAGGGTCTCCGCCTCGTTCAGGCAGGGCATGACGATGGAGACGTCGATGTCGAATTCCGGCATTGCTCGCGCCTTCAGGCTCCGTCGCCACCCTAGCCGGCAAGGCGTAGACAAAATCTTAAGACCCGGTTTGCCAATCCCCGCTGGTGCCGGTCAGGGCCGGTTATTGCAATCGGGGCTGGTCGCCAAGGCGCGCAGTCGCCGTATGTCGGTCTGTCGCTGGATGTCGTAGAGGCCGGAGAGCCGCGTGGGAATCGACCGCACGCCGAACGCCGCGACGTCGTAATAGTCGACGACCTCGACCGAAAAGCGCCCGCAGACATCGAGAATCTGCTCAGGCGTCATGCGGTTCAGCGCGAAGACCAGCGGCCGGTTGCGCAGGTACGGGTCGTTGCGGACCAGCGACGGGCCGATCCAAACCGCGGTGTAGTCGACCAGGACGGCGTCGGCGGGCCGGGACGCGACATAGCGGGTCGCCGCGGCGATCGGGCCGACCAGGCCTTCGACCTGCAGCGCGCGCAGCGGCACGCCGACCGCCAGGGTGATTACGGTCAATCCGGCGATCACCCGCTTGGCCGAGAACAGCTCGCGCGACTCCGCCTTAGACAACTTGATCCACCCATAGGCCGCCAGCAGCGCCATGTTGCCCAACAGACCGTGGAAATACCGGTATCCCAGGCCGTACATCTGGTTCGGCATCACCAGGACGTAAGGGATCAGCGAGAACACGAAGCCAAGGGCGAGCAATCGCACGACCGGCGGGGCCGCCGACCACGGCCGCAGCGCGACGACGATCAGCGGAACCAGCGCCAGGTTCACCCACGCCAGCATTCGCAGCAGGTTCAGCCCCATCAGCGGGACCGTCAGCGGTTTCAATATGGCGAACAGCGCCAGGCTGTCGGTGACGTAGCCGACCCCGCGCGAGCGTCCCGGGTCGGCCGTCCCGGGTTCGGCGGTCAACAGCAGCGCGATGTCCTGCCAGAAGATCCAGGTCAGATGACCGGCGGCATAGACGCCGCCGTACCACGCCGCCAGGCGCCAGCGCTTGTCCTGCAGCAGCGCCAGCATGAACGGCAGCACGAAGAAGGCGTGCGCCTGGATCTGGTGCAACCCGGCCGCTGCCACGCCGACCAGAGCCGCCAGGACATGACCCGCGGTGTCGTCGCGCAGGTACAGCCAAAGCCACAGAAGATTTAGGCACAGGTGCGCCGGCCAGGCGAATCCAGTCATCCCGGTGAACAGGAACTGCGGCGATGTCGCCAGCAGGACCGCCGCCAGGACGGCGGCGTCGCGCCGGTCCGGCCAAAGCTTGCGGGCGATGGCGGCGACCAGGACGACGCTCATCGCCGTCAAGAACGTGTTGGTCAGCGCGCCCAGCGATGCCAGCGAGAACAGCGCGCGGAGCGCGGCGAAGACCGGTCGGTAGCCGGACCCCCACAGATCGTGGCTGGGGGCGAGGTAGGTGAAGGAATGGTGCAGCGCCCTGCCATACTCGGTCCATTCCGGCGGATGGCTGGCCAGCAACTCGCCCTCGCGGAAGATGGCCGCCTGAAACTCGGCCAGATACTCGTCGACGACGAAACTGAAGCCGTGGTGAACCAGGTAGGTCCCGCCGCCGACGAAGATCAGCACGACGATGGCGATCTTCGAGGCCGCCAGCAGCGGCCTGGGATCCTCCGGCCAGAACCGCGAGATCAGCGAGACCGTCCGCGCCGCGGCGGACCGGCCCAGCGACCATCGGATGTAGAGCACGCAGACCACGCAGAAGGCGAACCAATAGGTGTCCTGGTTGCGATACAGCGCCGCCGTCATCGCATTGCCGGCGTTGCGCCACGCCCCGTCGTCGACTTGCAGCATCGCCAGCCCGACCGCGAATCCGCACAGGCACACCAGCACGACCAGGGCGAGCCCGCGGCGGAACGCCGATGCCGGCGACCGTGCGTCCGCGATCCGCGGTCTTGCGTCGGTGCGCGAAGGCAGCATGTATGGACCTCTTCGAGCCCCTGCCCGGGGGCGGCGACCGCGTCGATGCGACAGTCCGCGGCCGACGACATATTGCATTTTACAGATGGACTATCCGTTAATGGGTCGGCGCGACCGTTCGGGGCCACGTTTGTTGCAGCCGTCTGCTCTTGGAACTGCCCGCCGACCGCGCCTATATGTTGGCCACAACAGCCGTTCACGTTTTCCCGGAGTATGCGATGTCCAGCAGCGATCCCATCGTCATCGTCGGCGCCGCGCGCACTCCCATGGGGAGTTTTCAGGGCGAGTTGAAGGGCCTGCCGGGGCCGGCCCTGGGCAGCGCGGCGATCGCCGCGGTGCTGGACCGCACCGGCGTCGCGCCGGCGGACGTCGACGAGGTGATCATGGGCTGCGTACTGCCGGCCGGGCAGGGCCAGGCGCCGGCGCGTCAGGCTTCAATCGGCGCCGGCATTCCGCAATCGACCGGTTGCACCACGGTCAACAAGATGTGCGGCTCGGGCATGAAGGCGGCGATGCTGGCGCACGACGCGATCGCGGTCGGCTCGGCCGACATCATGGTGGCCGGCGGGCTGGAGAGCATGACCAACGCGCCCTACCTGCTGGACCGCGCGCGCCAGGGCTATCGCATGGGCCACGGCAAGGTCTACGACCACATGTTCATCGACGGGCTGGAGGACGCCTTCGAAAAGGGCCGGCTGATGGGCAGCTTCGCCGATCATACCGCGCGGCACTACCAGTTCACTCGCGAGGCCCAGGACGCGTTCGCCATCGAGAGCCTGACGCGGGCCCGCAAGGCCGGCGAAGACGGCACCTTCGCCGGCGAGATCGTGCCGGTCACGGTCAAGACGCGCACCGGCGAGACCTCGGTCGACGTCGACGAGCAGCCGCGCAAGGCCAATCTGGACAAGATCCCCAAGCTGCGCCCGGCGTTCGATCCCGACGGCACGGTGACGGCGGCGAACTCCAGCTCGATCTCCGACGGCGGCGCGGCGCTGCTGCTGATGCGGCGGCCCGAGGCCGACCGGCGCGGTCTTGAAGTGCTGGCGGAGATCAAGGGCCACGCCACCCACGCCCAGGCGCCGGCATGGTTCACCACCGCGCCGATCGACGCCGTCCGCAAGGTGCTGGACAGGGCCGGCTGGTCGACCGGCGAGGTCGACCTGTACGAGATCAACGAGGCGTTCGCCGTGGTCACCCTGGCGGCGATGCACGACCTCGGCCTGGCGCACGACACGGTCAATGTCCATGGCGGCGCCTGCGCCCTGGGCCACCCGGTCGGCGCCTCCGGCGCGCGGATCATCGTCACGCTGCTGGCGGAGCTGGAGAAATACGGCCTCAAGCGCGGCGTCGCCGCGCTGTGCATCGGCGGCGGTGAGGCGACCGCGGTGGCGCTGGAGCGGGCGGCATAAGCCGGCCCAGAGCATCCTGCGATCGCATAAGCTGACACACCGAGGGTCCCTCAGCCTGACCCTCTCCCCAAGGCGAGGGATTTTGGCGCCGAAATCGGTGGCGGGATTCCCTCTCCTTGGGGAGAGGGTCAGGGTGAGGGGGCCGCTGTCCGGTCGGATCTGTCGCAGAAGCTCCTGGTCACCGTTCCGCCGCCCGGCTAACGCACCGGTCGCGGGACGTACAGGGCCGGGGTGTATTGCGTTCGGTCCCAGCGCCACATCTGGTTGCCGTTGAGGACCAGGTCGCGCATGCCGTTGCTGAAGTCGTTGCCCAGCACCACGCTGCGGATCGCCTGGCGAAGGACCGGCCGGTATTCCAGCCCGTCGTATTTCAGCACCTCCAGGGCGCAGCCGATCGCCCCGCAGAACATCACGTCGTTCCAGTAGACGATGATCTCGTCGGCGTTGAACCCGCCGCCGCCACCGCCGTCAAGATCGATCACCGAGACCTCGAACGGCGGGTTGCTCCAATCGATTTGGACCGGCGCCAGATCTTCCTCGAACAGCAGAGTGAGATCGTCACGGTAGGATGGCGGGACGATCCGGCTGAAGGTCAGCAGGTGCCAATCCACCGGCCGCAGCGTCGCCGCGGCAGGGATCGACCCCGCCGACGGCGACGCCACCTGGCGCTCAATCTGGAACAGCGTCTCCAGCGACAAGGCTCCCGTGGCCGGCACGTTGTTGGTCCGTTGGAAGCTTGTCATCGCCGCGACGGCGCGCTGGCCGGGGCGCCCGTCGGCCGGGCCGGCGTCGTAGCCCAGGGCGTTCAGCCCCGCCTGCGCGCGGCCGATCAGGGCGGCGTCCAGGTCGACGTCGTCGCCGACCTTGATATAGATGCCGGATACCTGCGCCAGCGGATCGCAGAACACCGCCTCGCCGCCGGGCGACTCGATCTCGGTGTTGGCCTCGTGGAATCGGATGATCAGCGCGGTCGACTCGCCGGGGGTGAAATAGACGATGGTGTTGCCCTGCAGGAAGCCGGCGCCCAGCACTTCGCAGCGCAGCGGCCCGCTGGCCGTGCCGACATGGAAGAACACGACCCCGGATTCGGCGGTCTCGACCCGCAGGACGCCGCGCCAGTTCGGGCTGACATACTCATAGGCGCCGTCGAACCGGCCGGCCCCCTGGCCATGCGCGGACTCCGGCAGGACCGCGAGCCACAGCGCGGCCAGCGCCAGCATCCACACGCCGACCGCCCCGGCGGAGGTGCGTCCGCCTGGGTGGCCGGCCTTCCCTGTCGATCGCTGTCGCACCGCGCCCAACCTTCCGCCGCTCGCTCCTGGCAATCCTAACAGAACAGCCGGCATCGGCGAAAACGCGACATTCTCGGTGCCGCCGGCGGCGGGATCAGGGACTGTCGGGCTAGCTGTGCGTTCCATGAGGGTTGTTCACTGGGGCTGAGTCCTGGAAGCTGATTGTTGGCAGCAGCCAGCAACCGAGGAGA
>JAZFQW010000313.1:0-2548 GCA_036445335.1 Alphaproteobacteria bacterium
TCCTGACGACGCCAGCGGCCGAGCGGCACGACCAGCCGGGCCGCCAATTGCGGGTTCAGCCGCTCGATGCGCAGGACGCAGTCGGCGAGGAAGGCGTAGCCGCCGCCGTCGGCGGCGTGGAAGCGCAACTGGTTGCCGGTGGCGAACGCACTGACCAGCGACCGCGCGCGGTTGGGGTTCTTCCAGTCGAACATCGGATGGGCGGCCAGCCGCCTCACCGCCTCCAGGGTGCCCGGCAGATGCGACATCGCCTGCAGGCTGAACCAGCCGTCGATCACCATCGGGTCGTCCCGCCACTTGTCGTAGAAGGCGGCCAGCGCCTCGCCGCGCGCCGGCCGGTCGATGTCCTTGAGGATGCCCAGCGCCGCCATCACGTCGGTCATGTTGCCGGCGCGGCGGAACTGCTCGACCGCCAGGTCGATGCCGGCGCCGGCGTCGGGATCGGCGGCGAGATAGGACAGGCAGAGGTTCTTCAGCGCGCGGCGACCGATCGATGCCGGATCGATGCGGTACGGGCCGTCGTCGCGGCAGGCCTCGTGCACCGCTAACAGGCGGTCGCCCAACCGGCCGGCGATCGTCCGCCTGGCGAAGTCGCGGGCGGCGTGGATCGCCTCGACATCGACCGTATCCATCTGGTCGGCCAGGTAGGATTCTCCCGGCAGCGACAACGCCTCGGCGACGAACGCCGGATCCAGCCGGTCGTCGTCGAGTACCGTGCCGACGGCGTCGACGAAGGTGGCATCGAGGGTCAGCGCGACACTGTTTCGATGCGCCGCGACCTGGTCCAGCAGCAACTGGGTCGCCAGTTGCTGGCCGGCTTCCCATCGCGCGAACGGATCGGTGTCGTTGGCGAACAGGAACAACAGCCGGTCGCGCGGTTGCGGGTCGAGCTTGACCGGCGCGGAGAAGCCGCGCAGCAGCGACGGCACCGGCGGCGTCGGCACGTCGACGAAACGGAAGCTCTGTTCCGCTTCCGTGACGGTCAGGACGCGGGTCTCCGTCGCCGCGGCCTCGCCCTCGAGCCTGGTCGGCAGGTCGCGCCCCTGGCGGTCGAGCAGCCCGACCGCCAGCGGGATCGGCACCGGCTGCTTGTCCGGCTGGCCCGGCGTCGGCGAGGTGTGCTGGCGCACCGTCAAGGTGTAGCGCCGGGTCTCGGCGTCGTAAGCGTCGTCGACGCTGAGCCGCGGCGTGCCGGCCTGGGCGTACCATCGGCGGAACCGGCCGAGATCGACGCCGCCGGCATCCTCCATCGCCCGCACGAAATCCTCGATGGTCACCGCCTGGCCGTCGTGGCGCTGGAAATAGCGGTCGATCCCGGCGCGAAACGCCTCCGTTCCCAGCAGGGTGTGAATCATGCGGACGACTTCCGCACCCTTCACGTAGACGGTGGGGGTGTAGAAGTTGTTGATCTCGATATAGCTGTCGGGGCGGACCGGATGCGCCGTCGGCCCGGCGTCCTCGGGGAACTGGCTGGCGCGCAGACGGCGGACGTCGCGGATGCGCTTCACCGCGGCGCTGCCCATGTCGGCCGAGAACTGCTGGTCGCGGAACACCGTCAGCCCCTCCTTCAGCGACAGCTGGAACCAGTCGCGGCAGGTCACCCGGTTGCCGGTCCAGTTGTGGAAGTATTCGTGGCCGATGATGCCTTCGATGTTCGTGTAGTCGGCGTCGGTCGCGATGTCGGGGCTGGCCAGCACGTACTTGGTGTTGAAGATGTTGAGCCCCTTGTTCTCCATCGCCCCCATGTTGAAGTCGGACACGGCGACGATCATGAACCGGCCCAGATCGTATTCCAGGCCGTAGACCCGTTCGTCCCACGCCATCGCGTTCTTCAGCGAGCGCATGGCGTGGTCGCACTTGTCCAGGTCCTCGCGGCGCACGTAGATGGACAGCGGCACCGTCTTGCCGGAGCGCGTGGTGAAGCTGTCCTCGTGGGCGGCCAGGTCGCCGGCCACCAGGGCGAACAGATAGGACGGCTTGGGAAACGGGTCGGACCATTTCGCCCAGTGACGACCCGCGCCGGCGTCGCCGTGCTCCACCAGATCGCCGTTCGACAGCAGCACCGGGTAGCGCGCCTGGTCGGCGATGATCGTCGTGGTGTAGCGCGCCATCACGTCCGGCCGGTCGAGGAAATAGGTGATCCGGCGGAACCCCTCGGCCTCGCACTGGGTGCAGAAGTTGCCGCCGGACTTGTACAGCCCCTCCAGCGCGGTGTTCTCGTGCGGCTTGGTCGCGGTCACGACGTCCAGGGCGAAGGCGTCGGGCAGGTCGGCGATGGTCAGGCTGTCGGCGTCCAACGCGTAGCGGTTGTCGCCCAGCGCCTGGCCGTCCAGCGCGACGCAGATGAGCGCCAAGTGCTGCCCGTCGAGCACCAGCGGCGCGTCGGCAGTGTCTGCCGCCGGGTTGCGCCGGACCGCCAGCCGCGACGTCACCATTGCGCCGTCCTCGCGCAGGTCGAAGGACAGGTCGACCGTGTCGATCAGGAAGTCGGGGACGCGGTAGTCCTGAAGGCGGATGGTCTGGGGCGCGGCGTCGGGCATGGCCATGG
>JAZFQW010000314.1:0-5347 GCA_036445335.1 Alphaproteobacteria bacterium
CCCTCCGGGACCGCCGTATGCTGCGCCGCAATCGGGCGGCGCGACAACGGCCGGGTATGCTATGGTCGGGTCGTTGACATGCTGCGCTGCGGCGCACAAGAGGGTCGATGCTAGCCCGCACTTCTCAAACCGGTCGCGGTCAGCGTCGCGTCCGGGCGGTCCGGGCCGCCAGGAGAAGGCCGAAGAGCGTAGCAACGCTACTGTCGAGGCGTTCGACGCCGCGGGCGGGCCGCCCGGGCGCGACCCGGAGGGCGGCGCTGTCGCGCCGACCGTGGCCAGTATGAGAAGTCCGGGCTCGGCCGCGACGCCACCCTGCATCCCATGCCGATGGAGTGGCCCACGATGACTGAAGCGGCTCATCTGTCCGACCGCCGCGGGCGCAAGGCCGCGCCGCCGCGAAAGAAGTCGGCGGCCGCTCACCCGCCAGCAGAGGGGGCATCCGGCGGTTCGGCGGGCCGGTTGGGCCGCGGGCCGCACCTGCCGCGCGACGCCGCCCGCTTCGCGCCGGACGCGACGGTCGACGCCGCCGCGCTGGCCGACACCCTGACGGAGGAGCTGCGGCGCCTGCGCACGGCGACCGCGGCGGACCCTTACAGCAACCCGATCCAGCGGTTGGCGCTGGAGCTGTCGCGCCGGCTGGAACAGGGGCGGCTCAGCTATTCCGCGGTGGAGCAGCTGGTGCAGTACCTGACCGTCGACGGGTTCGTCGAACGGGCGCAGCGGTTCGGCCGCTACATCGGCGAGACCGATCCGTCGGTCAACGACCGCCACCTGCACGAGGCGTTCACCGCGCTGGCGGGGCCGCATACGCCCGACAAGCTGGGCAACGAGGGCCCGGACTGCGTCCGCTTCGAGATATTCAAGCAACGGGTCGAGCACGAGAGCTTCGGCATCGTCACCACCGCGCATCCGACCTTCAACATCTCCGGCAAGCTGATGCGGGCGCTGGCGGCGCTCGCCACCGGCCGCGATGGCGACGGCGCGCCGCTTGCCGCCGACGCCGCCGCGGACTTGATCGACATGGCCTGCCGCGAGGAGCACCGCCCCGACCGCGATCTTGATCTCAAACGCGAGCACGCGCTGTCGCTGGAGGCGATCGGCCACATCCAGGTCGCGCTGCGCCGCGCCTACGGCATTCTGTTCGACGTGGCGAAGGCGCTGTATCCGAAGCGCTGGACCGAGCTGATGCCCAAGTTGGTGACCGTGGCGACCTGGGTCGGCTACGACCTCGACGGCCGCTCCGACATCCGCTGGACCGACACCCTGCACAAGCGGCTCAGGGTGCAGCGCAGCCAGCTTGCCCACTATCTGGAGGAGGTCCGGGCGATCCGCCGGCTGACCGGCCCGAAGGCGCGCGACCTGCGCGACACCCTCGACCTGATGGAGAGCCGTATCGCCCTGGCGATCAACCAGGTCAGCGACGAGATCGCCGTGTTCTCCAGCGCCGAGCCCAGCGAGGACGCGGCGCGCGAGCAGATCAAGGCGGTGTCGCGGCGCATGTACGGCGGCATGGCCCTGCGGCTGACCGACGCCGGCAGCCTGATCGACCTGGCCGGCCGGGCGCTGGAGCGCGCCCAGGACGACGACCAGTCGCGCCGGCTGTGTGTGCTGCGCGCCGAGCTGGCCAATTACGGGCTGGGCATGGCGCACACCCACGTGCGGATCAACGCCAAGCAGGTGCACAACGCGATCCGCCGGGCGGTCGGCGTGGTCAGCGACCCCAACGACCCGCGCTACCGCCAGTCCTATCTGGACCGGATCAACGAGCTGTTGTCGCAGGTCCAGCCGGCCAGCGTGAATTTCGGCTCGATTCTCGGCGAGCGAACTTCGGTGAAGCGGCTGTTCATGGTCGTCTCGCAGATGCTCAAATACACCGGCCGGACGGCGCCGATCCGCTTCCTGATCGCCGAGTGCGAGTCCGCGTTCACCGTCCTGACCGCGTTGTATTTCGCCAAGCTGTTCGGCGTCGAGGGCCATGTCGACATATCGCCGCTGTTCGAGACCGAGAAGGCGCTGGAGGCGGGCAGCCGGGTCGTCGACCAGTTGCTGGAGAACCCGCACTATCGGGACTATGTGCAACAGCGCGGCCGGCTGTGCGTGCAGACCGGGTTCTCCGACGCCGGCCGCTATCTCGGCCAGTCGCCGGCGTCGGCGTCGATCGAGCGGCTGCGGCTGCGGCTGATCCGGGTCATGGCCAAGCACCAGCTCGCCGGCGTGCAGCTGCTGATCTTCGACACCCACGGCGAGTCGATCGGCCGCGGCGCCCACCCGGCCAGTTTCGAGGAGCGGCTGAACTACATCGATACACCGGCGACCCGTGGCTACATGGCCGACTTAGGCGTCGACTTCAAGCAGGAGATGAGCTTCCAGGGCGGCGACGGCTATCTGTTCTTCGTCAATCACGCCGCCGCCTACGCCGTGGTCAGCCGCATCGTCGAGCACGCCCTGCGCCACGGCGACAACTCCGCCGACGACCCGTTCTACGACGAGCCGTCCTACATCCGCGAGTTCTTCACCACCGTGAAGGAGTTCCAGGTCGGCCTGATGGAGGACCGCAACTACGGCGTCCTGTTGAGCGCGTTCGGCGGCAACCTCTTGTACCGCTCGGGCAGCCGGGCGATCAAGCGGCAGCACGAGGATCCCAGCGAGATCGACTACGCCCATCCCTCGCAGTTCCGCGCCATCCCGCACAACGCGCTGCTGATGCAGCTCGGCCTGATGGCGAACAGCGTCGGCGGGCTGGGCGCGGCCATCGCCAAGGAGCCCGACCGGTTCCACGACCTCTATCGCCGCTCGCCGCGGCTGCGCCAGCTGCTGGGGATCGCCGAATACGGCGCCGCGCTCAGCGACCCGCACGCCATGAAGGCCTATATCGAGACTCTCGACCCGGCGTTCTGGATCGTCCGCGCCGGCGCCGCCGCCGACCGCGACCGCGCCGAGGACATGCTCAAACTGGCAGGCTATCTGGAGGAGAGCGGCGTCCACGAGCGCCAGAAGCGGGTATTCCGCAAGCTGCACAAGGACTTCACCGTGCTGTCCGCGGCGCTGAGGGAGCTCCACGAGGATGGCGGGCCGGTCGGCTGCGGCGCGCTGATCTCCGACCGCAACCGCGACGCCATGGGGCTGCTGCACGCCATCCGGCTGGCGCTGATCCACGAGATCTTCCTGCTGACGATGAAGGTGCCCGAGTTCTCCAACCGCCACGGCATCACCCCGCACCAACTGGTCGTGCGCATCCTCCACCTCGACGTGCCCGCCGTGGTGGCGCTGTGGGAGGAGATCTTCCCGACCACCCACGACGCCATCGTGTTGGAGGATTTCGGCGAGCCGGCCGACTATCTGCCCGACGACAGCCAGAGCTACCAGCCCGAGAACGAGACCCTGTTCCAGCCGATCGCCGGCCTCTACGCCGTCGTCCGCCGCATCTCAACCGCCACCGTCCACCGCGCCGGGTTCTTCGGCTGAGGTCCAGGAACCGGCGCGCCAGGGGCCGTGGCTTCGCGCCGCGCCTACACCGGCGTCAGCAGCGGGCGGCCGGCGAAGTGAGCGGCCAGGTTGTCGATCACCAGCCGGCCCATGGCGCCGCGGGTCTCTTCCGTCGCGCTGCCCATGTGCGGCTGCAGCACGACATTGTCCATGGTCAGCAGGGGCTCGGGCACGTCGGGCTCGTCGGCGAACACGTCGAGCGCGGCCGAGCCCAGCCGCCCGGCCGCCAGCGCCTCGACCAGCGCCGGCTGGTCGACCACCGAGCCGCGCGAGACGTTGATCAGCCCGCCGTCGGCGCCCAGCGCGTCGATCACCGCGCGGCCGACCAGCCCGCGGGTCGCCGCGCCGCCCGTGCAGGTCACCACCAGGAAATCGCAGGCGCGCGCCATCTCCACCAGGTCCGGGTAATACTCGTGATCCACGTCGGGCTTGCGCCGCGGCCCGTGATACGCCAGCCGGCAGCCGAACGCCGCCGTGCGCGCCGCGACCGCCCGGCCGATACGCCCCAGCCCGACGATGCCGACCCGCTTGCCGCCCAGGCTGCGGGCCAGCGCCATCGCGCCGTCGCGCCACCGGCCGGCGCGCACGAAGCGGTCGCCGGCGCACAGCCGGCGGCAGTTCGCCAGCAGCAGCGCCAACGCCATGTCGGCGACGTCGTCGGTCAGCACGTCGGGGGTGTTGGTGACCGGGATCTCCCGCTCGCGGGCGCGGGCGATGTCGATACCGTCGATCCCGACGCCGCAGCAGGCGATGATCTCCAGGTTTGGCAGCGCGTCGATCAGCGCCGCGTCGGCGCCGGCCGCGCCATCGGTCGCGATGGCGCGCACCGGCTCGCCGATCTCGGCAAGGAACTCCGCCCGCTCCGGCGCCTCCCACAACCGGTGCAGGGTGTATCCGGCCGCCAGTTCGGCCATCACCGTGTCCATTAACGGGACGGTCACCACGATTTCGGTCGTCATGAGCGGTCGCTTGCCTCCGTCCGGCTCGCATCGGCAACGCGGATCGAGGAGAGCCGCGCCCTCGACCGCGCCCAATCCTAGCCGGTGCGCGCCACCCCGTCACACCGGATCAAACTCAGCAAATGGGTCCGATTGAAGACCGTCGGCTTCTGAACCACAGCAGACATTCCGCGAACGAAAACGGCGGCCCATGCATCGGAACCGCCGCTTGTCTGTACCCAGGATGCTATTAGATTAAATTGGAGTTCACCTGGGAAATGTCGGTGCAGACGTAATTCGGCGCATGAGTGGGGGCGCGTCCGTGGCGAAACGGGGAGTCAAGCGCAAGCTGGTCGCGATCCTCGCCGCCGACGTGGTGAGCTACAGCCGGCTGATGCGGGCCGACGAGGCGGGGACGCTCGCCGAGTTCAATACTCACCGCAAGGAGCTCATCGACCCGACGTTCGAGGCGCATGACGGGCGCATCGTCAAGACCACGGGCGACGGCTTTCTGGTGGAGTTTGCCAGTGTCGTCGGTGCGGTCGAGTGCGCCACCGACATTCAGCGGGAAATGGCCGCACGCAACGCGAGCGTTCCCGAGGAGCGGCGAATTGATTTTCGGATCGGCATCAATTTGGGCGACGTGATCATCGATGGCGACGATATCTACGGCGACGGGGTCAATATTGCGGCGCGGTTGGAGGGGCTGGCCGAACCTGGGGGAATCTGCGTCTCGCACCCGGTCTACGAGAGCGTCAAGGACAAGATCGAGCATGGCTTCGACGATTTGGGCGAGCGGCTGGTCAAGAACATCCAGACCCCGGTGCGAATGTATCGGGTCCGCCTCGACGGCAAACCCGCTCCCACACGCCGACGGGCGCGGCCCATGTGGATCGCCGGTGCGGCGCTGCTCCTGGCGGCGG
>JAZFQW010000315.1:0-13639 GCA_036445335.1 Alphaproteobacteria bacterium
CGGTCACCTCCACGGTCACGTCGCGATCGAACGGCTCCAGGCCCAGCACCGTGGCGACCATCTCGTCGGCCAGCGCCAGGCTCGGCAGGCGCACGTCGACCTCGGCCGAGCACGCCTCCGGGACGACGTTGACGCCGGTGCCGCCGGCGACCAGCCCGACATTGACCGTCACCCCGCGGTCGTAGTCGGTCAGCGCCTCCAGCCTGAGGATCTGCCGCGCCATCTCCGCGATCGCGCTGCGGCCGTCCTCGTGGCGGGCGCCGGAATGAGCCGGCCGGCCGGTCGCCGTGACGACGAACCGGGCGGACCCCTTGCGCGCGGTGACGATCTTGCCGCCCTCGCGCGCCGGTTCGGTGACCAGCACGTATTTGGCGTTGCGCGCCTGGCCTTCGATCAGTGCCCGCGAGGTCGGGCTGCCGACCTCTTCGTCCGACACGTAGAGGTGGGTGATCGGCAGCGTCGTTCGGCGTCCCTGCCGGACGAGGTGGCGGAAGGCGTAGAACGCCAGGTGGGCGCCGCCCTTCATGTCGTAGATGCCGGGTCCGTAGGCGATGTCGCCGTCGACCCGGAACGGCTGCCGCGCCAGCGTGCCTTTGGGATGCACGGTGTCGAGATGGCTCAACACCAGGATGCCCGGCCCGTTGCCCCAGGGCGAGCGCACCAGCAGGTGGCCGGCGAAGCCGTCGCGGCCGGGGATGCGCTCGGCGTGGGCGTCCAGCGCGACATAGTCGGCGGCGACGCGGGCCATCAGCGCGTTGACGCCGTCGATGTCCGCGGTGTGGCTCTCGGTCTCGACCCAGGCGCGGATGCCGTCGAGGATTTCGGCGGTGCCGATCGGTGGTTCGTTGGTCATGTCGAGCGTTCCCTTGTCACCGGCCGAACGGCGCGTCGAGCGCGCCGAGGTCCCAGAACAGGCCGGTCATGATCCTCAGGCCGTCGCGCATGATCGGCGCCAGGACGTGCTCGTTGGGGCCGTGCTGGCAGCAGCCGGTGTAGGAGTGCGGAACCCACAGGACGGGGACGCCCAAGGTGCGGCCGAAGATCTCGCTGGGCAGCCCGCCGGCCGAGTTGGGCACCAGGTTCGGCCGCTCGCCGGTGGTGGCGGCGATCGACCCGACCGCCCACTCGACCCACGGGTCCCGAGGATCGGTACGCCAGGCGGGGAAGTAGCCCTGGTCGGCGTCGCGCACCTCGACCTGGGCGAGCCCGTGCCTGTCGAGGTGGCGGCGCAGCGCCGGCAGGAACCCGTGCGGATCGACGTCGGCGGAGAACCGCAGCTGGCAGCGCGCCCACGCCTCGGGCTGGACGCCGTTGACCGGGTTTTCCGGGCGGCCGGTGACGAAGGCCAGCACGATGAAGCTGGTCCAGGCCAGCATCTTCTCCGCGCGGCTCAGCCCGGGCTCGCCCCAGTCGGGGTCGATCGCCGGGAAGTCGCCGCCGGGATCGATCTCGAAGCCCTTCAGCGCCTCGCGGATCGGCGCCGGGATGCCGTCGGGCAGCCACTCGGGCACCAGGATCCGGCCCTTCGCCGTGGTGATCGTGGCCAGCGCGTGGGCGAGGATGATGCCGGGGTCCGCCAGCACGCCGCCCCAATGGCCGGAATGGCGGCTGCCTTCGCGCAGGTCGACGCGCAAATCGAACGCCAGCGCGCCGCGGTTGCCCAGCTTGACGTCGGCGCGGGCCGCCTTCATGCGCGGGCCGTCGCAGGCCAGCAGCAGGTCGGCGGCCAGCGCGTCCCCGTGGGTTTGGCAGAAGGCGTCGAGCCCGGGCGAGCCGATCTCCTCGCTCATCTCGATCAGCAGCCGCGCGTTGAACCCGAGCCGCCCGCGTTCGGCCAGCACCGCGGCCAGCGCCGCCATGACGATCGAATGCTGGCCCTTGTTGTCGGCGGTGCCGCGGCCGTAATGGCGCTCGCCGTCGCGGATGATGCGCCACGGCTCCAACCCCTCGCGCCACTGCTCGGGGATGCCGCGGACCACGTCGCCGTGGCCGTAGGTCAGCAGCGTCGGCCGCGCCGGGCCCTCGACGCGCTCGGCGATCAGGAACGGCCCGCCGGCGGGGTCCGGGTTGTCGAAGATCCGGCGGGTGAAGCCGTGCGGCTGCAGGCTGGGGGCGATCTCGTCCGCCAGATAGCGGTGCAGCTCGGCGCGCCGGTCCGGCTCCTGGCTCTCGGTCGGGATCGCGACCCGCCGCGCCAGATCGGCCATGAAGCCGCCGTCGTCGAAATGCCCGGCGGCGCGTCGCAGCGCCCCGTCCCGGGTTCCGGTCATCCTCCGGTCATCCTCCGGTCAGCCGATCGCGGCGTCGATGCGGCGGCGGGCCTCGCGCAGGGCGGCGACGACGCGATTCTGCCCGCGCACCAGCTGGGTCCTGGCGAAGCCGATCGTGGCGTCGTCGAACTCGTCCAGCTCGGCCGCCGTCGACAGAGTCGGCAGCGGCGGCACCGGCAACGCGGGGTCGTGGCGGAATCTGGCCTCGCGGGTGAAGTTGATCGGCACCAGGATGCGCGCCAGCGCCACGATCGCATCGTTGGCGGCATCGTCGGCAACAGTACCGGCGGCGATGCCGTCGTGGAACCGCTCCAGGCCGGCGGCTAGGTCCTGCGCCGCCCTCAGCGCCGGCCCGAGATCGAAGCGGTCCCCCGCCGCGGTCTGATAGCGGTCGATCGTGCCGACGAACTCGCGGGCGGTGGCGCGCCAGTCGAACGGCAGGACGTCGGCGTTGGCGACGCCCATCACCGCGGCCGTATACACCTTGATGTCGCGCTCCAGGATGTCGCGGTCGGCGATCTCCAGCGTGTCGTTCTCGGTGTGCCAGGCGATGTTGCCGCCGCACCCGCCGACCGCGTAGTAGCCCTTTTCGGCACGCAGATCGTCCGGCATGGTCGAGCTCAGCATGAAGAAGCCGCTGATGCCGATATTGTTGAAGGCATAGTCGCCGGCGCGGTGCGGCCGCTCGCCCTGCGAGTCCAGCCCGGTCACCTCCCTGATCACGCCCTGGACGAAGCCTTCGGTCTCCGACATCCACGAGATGTCCTTGAACTGCGTCGCCCAGCGGCAGCCAGGGGAATCGCAGTTGATCTGCGCGACGCAGTTCTCGTCGAGATCGATCGCGAAGCGGTCGGCGAACCACGTGCTGCCGGCATACCGGCCGGTGGAGTGGCCCGGCCACCAGGCGATGCGCACCGACCGCTTCAGCACGTCGCGGTGACGCCACAGCACGCGGGCGACCTCCAGCAGGGTCGCGTCGCCCGTGGCGTTGTCGCCGACGCCGACATCCCAGCTGTCGTAGTGGCCGTGCAGCAGGACGAACTTGTCCGGCTGCGCGCCCCCCGGGATGTCGACCACCGGCAGCTTGGACCGGTACCAGCCTTCCTCCAGCCGCGTCGCGATGGTCGCAGACTCGCCCCGTTTGGCCAGCGCGATCAGCGACTTGCCGTCGAGGTTGTTGACGGCGACCACCGGGATCGTCGGCTTGCGCGGCAGGTCGTCGAGATCCGGCGTGCCCCAGATCGACGTGCAGATGCCCCAATGGGCGTCGGCGCCCGGGTTGACGGCGATCACCCCGACGGCGCCGTTGCGCTCGAACTCCAGCACCTTGCCGGGGAACGAGAAGCCCTCGGAGATGACGATCTTGCCGGCGATCCGCTCCGGCGCGGAGGCGGCACGGTCCTGGTTCTTGTCGAACAGGGTCGAGATCTTGTCGCTGATCTTCGCCGGCACATAGGCCAGCGGCGCTTCCAGCCCGTCCGGCACGCTGACGGCGTAGGATGGCGGCTTGGCGCGCAACGTGCCGGCCTCGCAGCGGACCTCGGCGTGATGGGGAATGCTCAGGTACAGCTCCGGCTCGTGCACGGTGACCGGCACGCCGACGGCCTCGAGGCGCCGCGCGATGTCGTCGCCGGCGCGGGCGACATCCTGCGGCGCCCAGCGCGGCATGGTCGAGAACGCCTCGACCAGCGCCCACGGCGCCTCCAGCGACACGTCCTCCAGCACCCGATCGATCGCCGCCGACATGCCGCCCTCCCGTTTTCGTTTGATTGCCGCTTCGGAGACGCGGCGTTGTTTCAGTGTACGAAAACACGTTTCATTTTCAAGGCCGAATTCGGCGTGCTGAGCGTTCCTCGGAGGCCGATTGGACGATTGCGCCCGGACCGTCCGGTTACCGCGCCCGTACTCGTTTCACCGCGCCGCGACTCGTCGTTCGGCGTAGCCCAGGTCGGCGGACAGGCCGGCGGCGGCGTCACGGACGGAGCCGACATATTGGTCGGCCAGGGCGTCCGTCAGGCGGCTGACGGGGCCGGCGACGCTGAGCGCGGCGACGACGCCGGTGTGGTCGCGCACCGGGGCGGCCAGCGAGAACGCGTCCCGGTCCACCTCGCCGACGCTCTTGGTGAAGCCGTTGGCCCTGATCTCGGCCAACGCCCGCGCCAGCGTCTTCGGGTCGGTGATCGATGTCGGGGTGAAGCCGGGCAGGTCGTGTTCCAGCACCGACCTCCGCACCTCATCCGGGGCATAGGCCAGCAGGATCTTCGGCCCGCCGCCGGCGTGCAGCGGGCTGCGCCGGCCGACCTGGGCCGACAGACTGAGCGGCTGCGGCGACTCCCGCATGGCGACGCACACGCTGTGGGTCTCATCGCGCACGAGCAGGAATATGTTCTCGTGAGTCCGCTCGGCCAGCGCGTCGAGGTAGGGCTGCGCCGCCATGATCAGCCGCGACTGGTGGCTGGCGTGGTCGGCCAGATAGAGCGGCCGGTAGCCCAGGCCGTAGGTCCGCGTGGCCGGATCCTTCTGGACATAGCCGCGCCGCTCCAACGTGTACAGCAGCCGGAATACCAGGCTCTTGGTGTTGCCGGTCCGGTCTGCCAGTTCGGTCACGCCGATGTTCGGATGCTCGGCCAGCACTTCCAAGAGCGCGAGTGCCCGATCGACGGCCGAGACCGTATACGTCATGCGCGAACACGTCCTGACAGTTACGACGTATGCCGTGGCCCCGTGCCGATATGGACCACCCGGCCGCGTGTCAATAGCAAACCGGGCGGCACCGGTCACGCGGCGTTCGGTGCCGGACCATCGCCCGACATTCCCCTTCGCAACCGCCGCCGGCTGATCTACAGTCGGACGGTTGATGAAACACTGTTTCGACCATCGAAACAAGACCGGTGGCAGGTCGCCGCCGGCCCCGAGCGGCAGTCGGAGGATGGCGATGAGCGAGCTGGACAGGACCGTTACCAACGATATTTCGATCGAGGCGCCGTGGTCGCTGATCGAGACCTTCGCGACCCAGCCGCGGGAGAAGCCGGACGACGCCAATCGCGGCGCCGAGATCATCGCCGAGCGGTTGCGCGGCCTCGGCGTTCCGGTGACGGTCCACGAGCCCGATCTGTATCTCAGCCTGCCGATCCACGCCGAGGTCCGCGCCGGGGGCGCCGTGTTCGCCGCCAAGCCGCCGGCGTTCTGCCTCAGCGCGCCCGACGGCGTCGCGGCGCCGGCGGTCTATGTGCCGGCCGGCGCCGTCGGCAATCCGCTCGACATCGCCGCCGCCTCGGTCGCCGATCCGGACCGCTACGATGGGCGGATCGTGGTGACCGAGGGGTTCGCCCTGCCGATGGTGGTCGCGGCGCTGGAGACCGCCGGGGCGGCGGGGGTGATCGCGGTCAACCCCGGCGCGCGGAGCCATTGGGGCACGGTCAGCACGATCTGGGGCACCCCCGGGCTGGACGACCTGGCGCGGCTGCCGAAGATCCCATCGGCCGCCGTCAACCACGCCGACGGCCAGGCGCTGATCGCGTTGGCCAAGGAGGGTGCGTCGGTGACCGTCGTCACCCGGCTCGACACCGGCTGGGCCGGCGCGAAGATCCCGGAGGTCAGGATTCCGGGGACCGAGCAGTCCGACCAGTTCGTCCTGCTGCACGGCCACTACGACTCGTGGGACGTCGGCGTCGGCGACAACGGCACCGGCAACGCCTGCATGCTGGAGGTCGCGCGGGTGCTGTGGGCCCACCGCGAAAAGCTGAACCGGTCGGTCCGCATGGCCTGGTGGCCCGGCCACTCGACCGGCCGGTACGGCGGCAGCGCCTGGTTCGCCGACACCTTCGCCCACGATCTGGCGGACAACTGCGTGATCCAGATGAACTGCGACTCGCCCGGCTGCCGCTGGGCGACCAGCTATCGCGGCATCACCATGATGGCGGAGACGGCGGACGCGGTGAAGCACGTCGTGCGCACCGTCACCGGCCAGGAGGCCGAGGCCAAGCGGCCGCAGCGCAACAGCGACTACACGTTCAACAATATCGGCATCTCCAGCGCCTTCATGGCGTCGTCGATGATGCCGCCGGAGGCGCTGGAAGAGCACGGCTACTACGTCGTCGGCGGCTGCGGCGGCAACATCGCCTGGCACACCGAGGACGATACGCTGGAGATCGCCGACCGCGACGTCCTGTTGACCGACATCCGGCTCTACACCACCGCCGTTCTGCACTTCGCCAACGCCGCCATTCTGCCGTTCGACTGGCGCGCCGCGTGCGCGGATTTCCGCGCCACCATCGAGCGCTACCAGCAGGCGGCCGGCGACCGCTTCGACCTCGCGCCGTCGCGGCGCGCCGTCGACGCGCTGGACGACGACCTGGCGGCGTTCCATGGCCGGGTCGACGCCGGCGCCATCGACGCCACGACCGCGAACGCGGTGATCCGCGACCTGGCCCGGGTCCTGGTGCCGATCAACTACACGCGGCGGCCGCGCTTCCTCCACGACCCTGCGCTGAACGTCCCGCCGTTGCCGGCGCTGGCGGTGGCGGCCGACCTCGACCGGTTGGACGCCGGAACCATCGGCTTCGCAACGACCCAGCTGATGCGCGGCCAGAACCGCGTCGTCGCCGCGATGCGCGAGGCCGCCCGGATCGTCCGGCGCGCCTTGGACAGGTAAACGCCATGCGCGCCGCCTGGTACGAGCGCACCGGCGATGCGGCCGACGTCCTGGAGGTCGGCGAGATGGAAACGCCGTCGCCGGCCGCCGGCGAGGTCCTGGTCCGGGTCATGGCGTCGGGCATCAACCAGTCGGACACCAAGCGGCGGGCCGGCTGGCGCGGCCACACCATGGCGTTCCCGCGGATCGTCCCGCACAGCGACGGCGCCGGCATCGTCGAGGCGGTCGGCGCCGGCGTCGACCGCGCGCGAATCGGCCAGCGGTTCTGGCTCTACAACGCCCAGCGCGACCGGCCGTGGGGCACCGCCGCCCAGTACGTCGCGCTGCCGGCCGACCAGGCCGTGCCGCTGCCAGACGGGGTCGAATTCGCGACCGGCGCGTGCCTCGGCGTGCCCGCCAGCACGGCGCATTTCGCGGTCTTCGCCGACGGTCCGGTGGCGGGCCTGACCGTGCTGGTCGCCAGCGGCTCCGGCGGGGTCGGCCACAACGCCGTGCAGTTCGCCACGGCCGCCGGGGCCACGGTGATCGCGACGACCGGGTCGGACGCCAGGGTCGCGTACGTGCTGGGGGCAGGCGCCGACCACGTGATCAACTACCTGACGGAGACCGTCGCCGACCGTGTGCTGGAGATCACCGGCGGCGCCGGCGTCGACCGCGTCGTCGAGGTCGATTTCGGCGCCAACCTCGCCACCGACGTGGCGGTGATCAAGCCGAAGGGGGTGATCGCGTCGTACTCCTCGACTCGGGTGCCGGAGCCGGTCCTGCCCTACTATCCGCTGGCCTACAAGGGCGTGACCGTGCGCTTCGTCCAGGCCTACCTGCTGCCCGCCGCCGCCCGCGCCGCGGCGATCCGCGACATCAACGCCGCGCTGGTCGAGGGCACCCTGGTCCCCACTATCGGCGCCGTCTATCCGCTCGAGCGGATCGGCGAGGCGCACCGAATGGCCGAAATCCTGGGCCGGGTGCAAGGCAGGGTGGTGATCGACCTCGCGGCGGGCAAGCCCCGGAGCAAGGGGCAGATCGATTGATCGACCTTTCGCGGCGGCAACACGGGTTCGAATCCCGTAGGGGTCACCAGGACGACCGGGTTCGACGGTGGCTGAGGGCGGCGACCGCGGACCGGTGCCCCGCCGCGGTCAGGCGGCCGCCATTTCGTAGTCGGAGACGCGGATCCTCGTCTTCAGGTCGGTCCGGCAGAAAGCGTGCAGAAAGCAGGTCTGTTCGGACATGTCGAGGATGGTTCGGGCGAACCCGTCATCCTCGCCGGTGTCGAGATGGACGTGGGTCTCCACCGGATCGGCGTCGCCCGGTTTTCCGGTGCCGCCCGAGGCGCCGCCCAGCGAGAAATGGGTATCCTGGACGATGCGGTATTGCTGCAGGTCCTTCTTGGCGATCTTGGCGTAGCGCCCGAACTGGGTCATGAAGCAGAAGCCGATGCCGGCGGAGATATAGCTCGCCGCGTCCGGCGCGCGCCCCTGGCCGCCATTTTGCGGCGCCTCGTCGGACCGGAAATGGAAGATCGAGCCGTGCGGGTTGTACAGGTGCTGCTCGATCGCCTTCACGCCGTCCGGCCGGACGGTGCAGTATCCCCGTACATGCAGCAGCCGATCCTGGTTCTCGTCCAGGCTCGATCCAGCGAAACCGGTCGTCTCGGCGCTCTTCGGCGTCATCGCGCCGCGCACGACCTGGCCGCTCCAGTCGCCTGCCGCCGGCGCCGCGGCGTCGAAATGAACGCCCGGGTCGGGTTGCGCCGGCCGGCCGATCGGCCGCGCCTCGCCCGGCTCGATCTCGCGCCCGTTGTGGGTGAGGGTGAACAGGCTCGCCTTGGCGCCGCGCATGAGGCCGTTGAGCGGCGACGCGGCGGTGGCGTCGTAGAGCAGCCGTTTCAGCGTGTCGCGATCGGCGTCGGAATCGATCTGCGCCTCCAGGTCGACGTTCTTCGCCCCGCCGGTCATGGTGCCCTTCAGCGCCGAGCCCCGCATCGTGTAGTAGTTGTCCTGGATCAGCCGGATGTTGCGGATGTCGATCCCGCGCTGCCTGGCGAGCGCCGTGATCTCGTTCATGTAGGACGACACCATGCCGGTGGTCAGGAACGACAGCGGACAAGGCGCGGCGTCGTGGCCGTTGAGATAGGCGCCCTCGTCGCTGGCCAGCCGCCAGACCTTGCCGCCGCGAACCGACGCCACCAACGCCTCCTTCTGCATGACCGTCAGCGAGCGGACGCACAGGCGCAGGGCTTCGCCCTTGCGGTTCGCCGGCGGCACGAATCCGACCGCTTCGGGGTCGGCGACCGCGAAGAACAGCGGTTTGCCGGATTCGACGAGCGGATTATCCATGGTCTGACTCCTCCGATTGGGCGGACTGTATCAAAGATCGTCCCTGGCCGCACGGCGACGTCCGCCAAGGTGCGCGACGCGCCGGTTCAGCCGTCCGTCAGGTAGTCGAACAGGGTCAGCGCGATGACCTCGGTCGCCTTGTAGAGGTCGTCGAGTGGCAGGCGCTCGTCGGCGCGGTGGGCGTTGGCCTCCTCGATCGTGTGCGGGCCGGCGCCGAACAGTACGATCGGGATGCCGGCTGCGGTGTAATGGCGCGCGTCGGTGTAGAGCGGCACGCCCTTCGCCGCCACCGGCTCGCCCATCACCTCGCCGGCGCGGGCGCACATCAGGTCGGTCAGCCGCCGCCCGCCGTCCAGCGGGGTCAGCGGCTCTGCCAGCAGGATGCGCCGGATCGACACCGTCGCGTCAGGAAAGCCGCCGGCGGCGTCGCCGATGACCGCGCGCAGCTCCGCCTCGACCTCCGCCGGCGCCTCTTCGGGGATCATCCGGCGGTCCAGGCGGAAGGTGACACGGTCGGGCACGACGTTGGTGTTGATGCCGCCCTTGATCAGGCCGACCGTGAGCTGCGGGCTGCCGATGCCCGCCACCTTCGACACAAGCCGCTGCAGCGATGTCCGCCAGGCGTACAGGGCGCCCAGGATGCCGGTCGCCGCCTCCAGAGCGTCGATGCCGGTGAACGGCATGGCGGCGTGGGCCGACCGGCCGTCGACCTGGACTTCCAGGTGCAGGCAGCCGTTGTGCGCCGTCACCACGCCATAGGAGAACCCGGCGCCGATCGCGACGTCGGGCTTGCAGATCCCCTCCTCGATCAGCCAGCGCGGGCCGATCTCGCCGCCCGCCTCCTCGTCGTAGGTGAGGTGCAGCTCGACGGCGCCGGCCAGCGTCGCGCCGGCCTGGGCGGCCTTGTCGAGCGCCAACAGGGCGTAGGCGTAGGTCGCGAAGTCCGATTTCGACACCGCCGCGCCGCGCCCGTACATCCAGCCGTCGACGATCTCGGCGCCGTAGGGGTCCCGGGTCCAGCCCTCGCCCGGCGGCACCACGTCGCCATGGGCGTTGAGCGCGATCACCGGGCCGTCGCCGTACCGCCGGCGCACCACCAGATTGGTCGCGCTGACCATGCCGATGGCCTGGACCAGCGCCTCGGGAACCGGGTGGCGCTCGACCTCGAAGCCGAGTTCTTCGAGCAGGACGGCGGCGCGCTCGGCGTGGGCCGCGCAGTCGCCGGGCGGATTGTCCGACGGCACCTTCACCAGATCGGCCAGGAACCGTGTTTCGGCGTCGCGGGCGGTGGCGAGAAAGGTCTGGATCGTGTCTGGGCCGTTCCCCATCGGTCTTGATCCTCGGTCGGTTGAGCGAACTCAGGAGTTGAGCAGGGCGCGTGCCGCCGCCTGGTGACGGGCGCGCAGATCGTCGAGGTCGAGGCCGGGAATGCGACCGTCCTCGACCACCCAGCTTCCCTGCACCATGACGCGGTCGGCGCCGCCGCCGCCGCACAGGACGAGCGCCGCAAGCGGATCGCCGGCGCCGGAGAACCGCAGCGCATTGAGCGTGAACAGCGCCAGATCGGCCTGCAGGCCGGGGGCGATGCGGCCGATATCCCGGCGCCCGAGGCAGCGGGCGGAGCCTTCGGTCGCCCAGCGCAGCGCGTCGCGGTGCGATACGCGCTCGGCGCCGTGGGCCAGCCGCTGCAGCAGGAAGGCCTGGCGGACCTCGCCGATCATGTCGGAGCCGTCGTTGCTGGCCGAGCCGTCGACGCCCAGCCCGACCGGCGTCCCGGCGGCCTCCAGGTCGAGGGTCCGGCAGGTGCCGGACGCCAGGATCATGTTCGAGCTGGGGCAGTGGCAGACGCCGACGCCGGCCCGGCCGAGGCGGGTGACCTCGGGGTCGGAGAACCAGATGCCGTGGGCCAGCCAGACGCGGTCGTTCAGCCAGCCGACGTCTTCCAGATAGTCGACCGGTCGGCAGCCGAACCGCTCGCGACACCAATCCTCCTCGTCTCGGGTTTCCGCCAGATGTGTGTGCAGCCGCAGGCCGTGCGCCGCCGCCAGCGCCGCCGTATCGCGCATCAGGTCGCGGGTGACCGAGAACGGCGAACAGGGCGCCAGCGCGATCTGCACCATGGCGCCGTCGCCGTCCTGGTGATACGTGCCAACCAGCCGCTCACAGTCGGCCAGGATGGTGTCCTCGCGCTGCACCACGGTGCGCGGCGGCAGCCCGCCATCGTCCTGCGACAGGCTCATCGAGCCGCGCGTCAGGACCGCGCGCAGGCCCAGGCGTTGTGCCTCCTCGACCTGGATGTCGATGGCGTCCTCCAGTCCAGACGGGAAGAGGTAGTGATGGTCGCTGGCGGTCGTGGTGCCCGACAGCATGAGCTCGGCGAACGCCACGCGCACCGACAGCCGGAACGCCTCGGGTGTCAGCCGCGACCAGATCGGGTAGAGCGCCTGGAGCCAGGGAAACAACGGCTTGTCGAGCGCCGGCGGGCAGGCGCGGGTGAGCGTCTGGTAGAAATGGTGGTGGGTGTTGATCAGGCCGGGCAGGACGACGTGCGCGGAGGCGTCGAAGATCGTCGCGTCGGGCGTACGCGGCGCGCCACCCGCCGGCACCAGCTCGACGATCTGGCCGTCGGCGACCACCAACCCGCCACCCGCGTCGCCGTCGCACAGCATCGCAAGCGGATTGCGGATCCACAGTGGCCGGTCGTTCCCACCGCCCGTTGCCGGGGCGTCAGCCATCGGGCTCGAATCGCTCGACGAAGTCGAGCAGCACTCTGGTGCCGACATCGGCGTCTTCGACGGTGATGGACTCCGCCGGGTTGTGGCTGATGCCGCCGGCGCAGCGCACGAACAGCATGCCGATCGGGCAGAATCCGTTGAATGCCATGGCGTCGTGACCGGCGCCGCTGGGCAGCCGCAGCAGCCGGATGCCGTGGCGCGCCACGGCGGCGTCGAACTGGTCCATGATCCACGGCGCGCAGCCGGTTGCGACCGCCTCGTGGGTTCGTTCGACCGACAACTCGAGGCCGCGCCGCGCGGCGATGTCGCCGCACCGGGACTGGATGGCGGCGACCGCCGTGCGCCGCACGTCGTCGTCCGGGGCACGGACGTCGAGCGTGAAGTGCGCCTCGCCCGGCACGACATTGACGGTGCCGGGCAGCGCCTCGATCCGGCCGACCGTCGCCACCAGCCCGTCGCCGCCGCCGCGGCCGACCTCCTCGACCGCGGCGATCATCTCCGCCGCGCCGACCAGCGCGTCACGGCGCAAGGCCATGGGGACGGTTCCGGCGTGCCCGGCCATGCCGGTCACGCGGACGGCCAGCCGGCTGGCACCGTTGATCGCGGTGACCACACCGACCGGCAGGTCCTCGGCCTCCAGCACCGGGCCCTGTTCAATGTGCAGTTCGACATAGCCGTGGACGTCGCCCGGCGCCCGGCCGATCGCCGCCGCCGCGGCGGGGTCGCAGCCGAAGTCGACCAGAGCCTCGCCGACGCTCACGCCGGCCTCGTCGCGCGACTCCAGGCTGTTCGGATCGAACCGCCCGGCGACCGCGCCGGAGCAGGTCAGCGTGGCCGGGAATCGGCTGCCTTCCTCGTCGCCGAAGGCGATGACCTCGACTGCGAAGGGCAGGCGGCGGCCCTGGCGGGCAAGCTCGCCGACGCAGGCGATGGCGGCGACGACGCCCAGATTGCCGTCGTACCAGCCGGCGTCGACCACGGTGTCGATGTGCGAGCCGATCAGCAGCGCCGGCGCGCCCGGCCGCCGGGCTTCGTAGCGCCCAACCACATTGCCGACGGCATCGAGCGTGGCCGTCATACCGGCCTCTTCCATCCACGCCTTGACTTGGCCGGCGGCCTGCTTGTGCTCGGCGGACAGGTAGCGCCGGGTCAGGTTGTTCGGGTCTTCGGAGAAGCCGGCGAGGGTGGCGAGGCGGTCCATCACCGCGGTGCCGAGCCCCGCTTGCGCGGCGATGCTCATGGCAGGATCTCCTTCAATCTGAGCAGGGCAATCCGTTCGATCTGGTCGATCGAGGCCGCGATTTCCGCGTCCGGGGCGTTCGCGATGCGCGCCTCGAAGGCGGCGAGGATCTCGTCCTTGCCGCGCCCCTTGACCGCCATGACGAAGGGGATGCCGAACTTCTCCTTGTAGGCCGCGTTGAGCGTAGTGAATCGCTGGTACTCGTCGTCGGTGAGCCGGTCGAGGCCGGCCGACGCCTGCTCGGCCGTCGAGTCCGCGGTCAGCGTGCCGGCGCGTGCCAGGCTCCCGGCAAGGTCGGGATGCGCGTCGATCAGCGCCCGCCGGGCGCTTATGGGCGCCGCTCGCAGGACGGCGCAGAGCGCGCGATGCAGCCCCTCGGCGGTGTCGGCGTCTTCGGGCAGCCC
>JAZFQW010000316.1:0-3927 GCA_036445335.1 Alphaproteobacteria bacterium
GGTCCAGATGGTAGGCCGCGCCCCGGAAGATGCCGGACGAATTCGCCAGGCTGGCGCGGCCGCGGGGGAGCCGGGCGAGAGCGGTCTGGAAGTCGGCCAGCTGGCGCGCCGTCAACGCCGCGCCGGCCTGGTCAGCGCAGGCCAGATGGCTCATGTAGGCGTGCAACCCGATGCCCGACAGGCGGTCGGGCTCGCCGGCCAGGGTGGCGAGCTCGTCCGGTCCGAGGCCCAGCCGGTTCATCCCGGTGTCGATGTGCAGATAGGCCGCCGGCGCCTGGCCGCGCGCCCGACAGAACGCCGCCCAGTCCGCGACCTCGCCCAGAGTGTTGAGCACCGGAGCCAGGCGTTGCGTCGCGTAGTCCGTCTCGCGGTCCGGCGCCAGCCCGTTGAGCACGCCGATGTCGACCGCCGGCAGCAGCGCACGCAGGGCGATCGCCTCGCCCAGCTGCGCGACGAAGAAGCTGGTGGCGCCGGCCGCCGCCAGGGCCGGGGCGACTGTCGCCGCCCCCAGGCCGTAGCCGTCGGCCTTGACCACCGCGGCGCATTCGGCCGGCGCCGCCTTGGCCGCCAGCAGCCGGTAATTGTCCGCCAGGGCGTCGAGATCGACGGTCAGCACCGCGTCGGAGGGCGAGTCAGCCGTCACCGTCGTATCGTTTCTCCAGGTTGGAGAACCGCGTGAACGCGCCCTCGAAATGCAAGCGGACGGTGCCGGTGGGCCCGTGCCGCTGTTTGCCGATGACAACCTCGGCCAGGTTGTGGACGGGATCCATCTTGGCCTGCCATTCGGCGTGCTCCGTCGTGCCTTCGGCGGGCTCGCGCTTGGCGACGTAATAGGCCTCGCGGAACACGAACGCGACCACGTCGGCGTCCTGCTCGATGGAGCCCGATTCGCGCAGGTCGGACAGCTGCGGGCGCTTGTCCTCGCGCTGTTCGACTTGGCGCGAGAGCTGCGACAGCGCCAGCACAGGCACGTCGAGATCCTTGGCGATCATCTTCAGGCCGCGGGTGATCTCGGAGATCTCCTGGACGCGATTGTCGTTGCGCGAGGTGATGCCGGGGCGCATCAGCTGCAGGTAGTCGACCACGATCAGGCCGAGATCGTGCTGCCGCTTGAGCCGCATGGCGCGGGTCCTGAGCGCCGAGATCGTCAGGCCGGCGGTGTCGTCGATGAACATCGGCACCTTGGACACCAGGTTGGACGCCTCGACCAGTTTGTAGAAGTCCCGGTTCGGATAGTCGCCCTTGCGGATCTTCTCCGACGGAATCGTCGACTCCTCGGACAGAATCCGCGTCGCCAACTGCTCGGACGACATCTCCAGCGAGAAGAAGCCGACCACGGCGCCTTCCTTGCCGCCGCTGTTGAGATAGGCCTTGGCGGCGTTGAACGCTATGTTGGTCGCCAGCGCGGTCTTGCCCATCGACGGCCGGCCGGCCAGGATGATCAGGTCCGACTTCTGCAGGCCGCCCAGTATCCGGTCCAGGTCGACCAGGCCAGTGGTGACGCCGGTCAGATGGGTGTCGCGGTTGAGCGCCTGGCTGGCGTTGTCGATGGCGCGTTGCAGCACAACGGTGAACGCCTCGAAGTCATGCCTGAGGTCGCCCTCGCTCGCCAGCGTGTAGAGCCTCTCCTCGGCATTGCGCAACTGGTCCGCCGCCTCGATTTCCAGGTCGTGCTGATAGGCGTCGTTGACCGTCTCCTCGCCCAGGGCGATCAACTGGCGGCGCAGATGCAGATCGTAGATGATCCGCGCATAGTCCTCGACGTTGAGCACCGACACGATGCTGGCCTGCAGTTCGCCGAGATACTGTGCCCCGCCGACCGCCTGCAGGTCTCCGTCGCGCTCGAAAAAATCCTTCAGGGTCACCGCGTCGGCGACACGCTGCTGCTCGCGCAGCCGCACGCAGGCGGCGTAGATTCTCGAGTGGCCGGCGAAATGGAAGTGCTCGGGCCGCAGGAAGTCGGAGATCCGGTCGAGCGCGTGGTTGTTGACCAGGATCGCGCCCAGCAGCGCCTGTTCCGCCGCCTCGTTGCCCGGCAGCGATCGTGGCGCCGGCGGTGCGACCCCGGCTTCGCCAACCACTCTCAGCGCGGCTTCGTTTCGGTGTGTTTCCATGGCCGGGGAACTTAGCAAGCCAATTCGCTCTGTGGGGTGGGCATCGGGCCTCGTCGCCTGTGGAACCCAGGGATATGTTTGGAACAAATAGTGGATAAGGGGCAACACCGAGCTGAAATCACGCGCTTATTATGGCATTTGCGGCGCTATGTCGCTGCGGCCGTGAAGGACACAGTGGGCGTTGCCGGCGACCGATTCGCTCAGGCGGCGATCTCGTCCCGCCGCCCCTTGCGCCGATCACGCTCGTAGATGTAGTCGCGGGTCGGCGGCACCGCGTCGATCCGCTTGGCCATCTGGATCTGGAACACCATGTGCCCGCTGTAGCGGAATGTGACCTCGCTGCCGGCCAGATAGAACTCCCACATCCGGCAGAACCGCTCGTCGTAGATGTCGGCGATCTTGTCCCGGTTGGCGAGGAACCGGCGGCGCCATTCGCGCAGGGTCTCCGCATAATGCAGCCGCAGGATCTCCACGTCGGTGATCCACAGGCCGCAGCGTTCGATCACCGGAATGACCTCCGACAGCGCCGGCGAGTAGCCGCCCGGGAAGATATATTTGCGGATCCAGGGGCTGGTGGCCCCTGGTCCGTCCATGCGGCCGATCGAGTGCAGCAGCGCGATGCCGTCGTCGGTCAGCAGGTCGGCGATCTTGGCGAAGTACTCCGGGTAATGGGGGACGCCGACATGCTCGAACATGCCGATCGACACGATCCGGTCGAACCGGCCGTCGATTTCGCGGTAGTCCCGCAGGTCGAAATGGACCCGATCGGACATGCCGGCCTCGGCGGCGCGGCGCTCCGACACCACATGCTGCTCGCGCGACAAGGTCACGCCGGTCAGCTCGATGTCGGCGGTGTCGGCGAGGTAGAGGCCCATGCCGCCCCAGCCGGAGCCGATGTCCAGCACCCTCAGCCCCGGTTCCAGCAGCAGTTTCGCCGCGATGTGCTGCTTCTTCGCCGCTTGGGCCGCTTCCAGCGACAGGTCGGGCGCGGGGAAATAGGCGCAGGAATACTGCCGGTCGCCGTCGAGGAACAGGTCGTAAAGCGCGCCGGACAGGTCGTAGTGATGCTGGACGCGCTTGTGCGCCTTGCCCAGCGGATTGTATTGCTGCAGCCGCCGGCCGACCCTGCCGACCAGGTGCCGCAGCCAATCCATCGGCAGGGTGTTGTGGACGCCCAGGTTCCGGAGCATCAGGTCGAGGAAATCGTAGATGTCGCCCTTTTCGACGGTCAGCGTGCCGTCCATGTACGCCTCGCCGAGCGCCAGGCGCGGATCGAAAAACAGGCGTCGGCCGACGCGGCGGTCATGTAGCCGAATTGCCACGTCCTGGCCATCACCGTCGCGGCCTAAGTGATGCGACGTGCCGGCCGGATCGACCAAGGTGAGCGACCCGGTCCGGATGGCCTTGTCCAGTAAGCGCACCAACAACATCCGCCGTACCTTGCAAACGTTGGGCCGTGGAGGCGGCGACTCCCTGCGGCGTCATCCGCGCCACAGGGTCTGACGGATGTATTACAGCATCGACGGCGTCGCTTTTCAATCTTTCGATGCGTAAGGACTTAGCCCGGATCTCTCACACCGGCCGCGGTCGGCGCGACGGCACCGCGCAAATCGTGGCCGGTGTGAGAGATCCGGGCAAGCCCGCACTTCTCACACTGGCCGCGGTCTGCGTCGCGTCCGGGCGGTCCGGGCCGCCAGGAGAAGGCCGAAGAGCGTAGCAACGCTACGGGCGAGGCGTTCGACGCCGCGCGCGGGCCGCCCGGTCGCGACCCGCAGGGCGGCGCTGTCGCGCCGACAGGGTGCGTCACGCCGCT
>JAZFQW010000317.1:0-2279 GCA_036445335.1 Alphaproteobacteria bacterium
CGGTTGTAGACCAGGGTCAGCTGGCCGATCATATCGCCGGCGTTGCGCGTCGCGCTGTCCATCGCGGTCATGCGCGCGCCCTGTTCGCTGGCGTTGTTCTCGCGCAGCGCCCGGTAGATCTGCACCGCCAGATTGCGCGGCAGCAGGGCCGCCAGGATCTCTTCTTCGTCCGGCTCGTATTCGTAGCTCGCCGCCGCGCCAGAGCCCGCTTGGCCGACCACTTGCTCCGCCTCGGGCACGGCGAAGGGGATCAGCTGCTGGGGCGTCACGATCTGGGTCATGGCCGATTTGAACTCGGCGTAGATGATGGTGCACACGTCGAACTCGCCGGCCTCGAACATGGTGATGATGCGCTGGGCGATGGCATCGGCCTTGTCGAAGGTAAGCGCCGGCTTGGCGACGTCCTCGATGGTGTCGACGATGAGCTGCCCGTAGTCCCGGCGCAGCTGGTCGCGTCCCTTGCGGCCGACGCAGAACAGCTTGACCGTCCTGCCCTGGTCCTGCTGGGCGGCGATCATGCGCCGCGTTGCGCGCACGATGGAGGAGTTGAAGCCGCCGCAGAGACCACGGTCGGCGGTGCCGACGACGATCAGCTGGACGTCCTGCTTGCCGGTGCCCTGGAGCAGCGCCGGCCCGCCGGCCTTCTGCCCGACGCTGGCCGCCAAGGAGCCGAGCATGCGCTCCATGCGCTGGGCATAGGGGCGCGAGGCCTCGGCCTGCTCCTGGGCACGGCGCAGCTTGGCCGCGGCCACCATTTTCATGGCCGAGGTGATCTTCTGCGTCGACTTGACGCTGGCGATCCGAACTCTGAGGTCCCTGAGGGTGGCCATGCCGGCTTACGCGTCCCCGCCCACTGTTGTTGACGACCCTTTGTTCCCAGCTAGCCTAGACGAAGCTCGTCGCGAAGTTTTCCATGAAGGCCTTGAGCTTGCCCTCGGTGGCGTCGGTGATCTCGCGCTCGCCGCGGATCGTCTCGAGAATGTCCTGGCCCCTGTCCCTGACGTCGGTCAGCAGCTGCTGCTCGAAGCGGGTCACCTGATCGACATTGATCTTGTCGAGATAGCCGCGGACGCCGGCATAGATGACGACGACCTGCTCCTCGATCGGCAGCGGCTTGTACTGCGGCTGCTTCAGCACCTCGGTGAGGCGCGCGCCGCGGGCCAGCAGGCGTTGGGTCGAGGCATCCAGGTCGGAGGCGAACTGGGAGAAGGCCTCCATCTCGCGGAACTGCGCCAGCTCCAGCTTGATGGACCCGGCGACCTGCTTCATCGCCTTGATCTGCGCCGCCGAACCGACACGCGAGACCGAGAGGCCGACGTTCACCGCCGGGCGCACGCCCTTGTAGAACAACGCGGTCTCCAGGAAGATCTGGCCGTCGGTGATCGAGATCACGTTGGTCGGGATGTAGGCGGCGACGTCGCCGGCCTGGGTCTCGATGATCGGCAGCGCGGTCAGCGAACCGGCGCCGTGGTCGTCGCCCATCTTGGCGGCGCGCTCGAGCAGCCGCGAGTGCAGGTAGAAGACGTCGCCCGGGAAGGCCTCGCGGCCCGGCGGCCGGCGCAGCAACAGCGACATCTGACGGTAGGCTATGGCCTGCTTGGAAAGGTCGTCGTAGACGATCAACGCATGCATGCCGTTGTCGCGGAAGTACTCGCCCATGGTGGCGCCCGTATAAGGCGCCAGGAACTGCAGCGGCGCGGGCTCGGATGCGGTCGCCGAGACCACGATCGTGTAGTCGAGCGCGCCGCTGTCCTCCAGGGTCTTCACCAGCTTGGCGACGCTCGAGCGCTTCTGGCCGACCGCCACATAGATACAGTAGAGCTTGAGGGACTCGTCGTCGCCCTCGTTGATCGGCTTCTGGTTGATGAAGGTATCGATGGCGATGGCCGTCTTGCCGGTCTGGCGGTCGCCGATGATCAGCTCGCGCTGGCCGCGGCCGACCGGGATCAGGCTGTCGATCGCCTTCAGGCCGGTCTGCACGGGCTCGTGCACCGACTTGCGCGGGATGATGCCCGGCGCCTTGACCTCGACGCGGCTGCGCTCCGTGTCCTCGAGCGGGCCCTTGCCGTCGATCGGGTTGCCGAGCGCGTCGACCACGCGGCCGAGCAGGCCCTTGCCGATCGGCACGTCGACGATGGCGCCGGTGCGCTTGACCGTGTCGCCTTCCTTGATGCCGCGGTCGTCGCCGAAGATCACGATGCCGACGTTGTCGGCCTCGAGGTTCAGCGCCATGCCCTTGACGCCGCCGGGGAACTCGACCAGCTCGCCGGCCTGCACGT
>JAZFQW010000318.1:0-2519 GCA_036445335.1 Alphaproteobacteria bacterium
GGCGCTCCGGCGCCACACCGACCTGCCGCTCGACGTCCATCTGATGATCGCCCCGGCGGAGCCGTTCGTCGCCGACTTCGCCGCCGCCGGCGCCGACGGCATCACCGTCCACCCCGAGGCGGGGCCGCACCCGCACCGCACGATCCAGAGCATCAAGGCGCTGGGCAAGCGGGCCGGGCTGGCGCTCAGCCCGGGCACCCCGGTCGCCGCGGTCGAGGCGCTGATCGGCGACCTGGACCTGGTGCTGGTGATGACCGTGAATCCCGGTTTCGGCGGCCAGACCTTCATCGAGTCGCAGCTCGACAAGGTGGCGCGGGTGCGCGCGCTGATCGACGACACCGTCGCCGCGACCGGGCGGCCGATCGATCTGCAAGTCGACGGCGGGATCAACACCGACACCGCGCCGCGCGTCGTCGCCGCCGGCGCCGACTTCCTGGTCGCCGGCACCGCGGGGTTCGCCGGTGGGCCGGCGGCGTATGCCGGCAACGTCGCGCGGCTGCGCGGTTAGATTGCAGACGGCGTTGGGACCGGAAATGGTCGAGCCGCGACTGACCGTCGCCAGGATGACCGACGGGCTGCGCGCGCTGGCCTACGGCAGCCCGATCTACTCGCTCACCCTGGGCCGCAGCGGACCGCGCGATCTGGCGCTGGTGCCGCCGGATCCGTGGCCCGGTGACGCCGCCCGCGGGGCGGCGCTGGTCGGCGGCGAATACGGCTTCGCCGGCGAGACCGTCCTGGCCGAGGCGCCGCTGTGGATGCCAGTCGGCATGGGCGGCGACTTCCTGGCCGAGCTGCACGGGTTCGAGTGGCTGCGCGACCTGCGGGCAGCCGGCGGCGACGCGGCGCGGCGGCACGCCCGGGCGCTGGTCGGGTCGTGGATCGCCGAGCACGATACGTGGCACTCGCTGCTGTGGCGCCCCGATGTCCTGGGGCTCAGGATGGCGAGCTGGCTGGGCAGCCACGACTTCTTCTGCGCCAGCGCCGACGACGGCTTCCGTGCCCGGGTGTTCGCCAGCCTGGCCCGGCAGCTGCGCCACCTGACCCGGGCGCTGCCCGGCGGCCTGGCCGGCGCACCGCTGTTGGTCGCGCTGAAGGGGCTGGTCTACGGCACGCTGTGCCTGCCGGGCGACCGCGTCAGGTTGGACCACGCGCTCGCGCTGCTGGAGCGCGAGCTGGTGCGGCAGGTGCTGCCCGACGGCTGCCACGTGCAGCGCAACCCGGCGCTGCACCTGACCGCGCTGCGCCACCTGATCGACCTTCGTGCGGTGCTGCGCGCCGGCAAGATGGGGGTGCCCGAGGCGCTGCAGCACGCCATCGACCGGATGGCGCCGGCGCTGCGCTTCTTCCGCCACGGCGATGGCGGGCTGGCGCTGTTCAACGGCGCGCAGCAGGGCGAACCGGTACTGATCGACACCGTGCTGGCGCAAGCCGACGCGCGCGGCCGGCCGCTCAGGAGCGCGCGTCATTCCGGATTCGAAAGGGTCCTGGTGGGCCGCACCCTAGTGCTGATGGATGCCGGCAATCCGGCGGCCGCCGGCCTCGATCGCGGCGCCCACGCCGGCACCCTGGCGTTCGAGTTGTCGGTCGGGCGCGAGCGGATGATCGTCAATTGCGGCGCGCGCGCCGGCGCGGCGCTCGCCACCGACGGACCCCAGGCGGTCGACTGGGACCAGGCGTTGCGCGGCACTGCGGCCCATTCCACGGTGACCGTAGGCGCCACCAACTCCAGCGAGCTGGTCCCCGGCGGCGGCCTCGGCCGGCGGCCGCGGTCGGTGACGGTCGAGCGCGACGAGGACGACGGCGCGGTGCTGATCGATGCCGCCCAGGACGGCTACCGCCCGGTCTTCGGCATCACCCATCGGCGGCGGCTCTATCTCAGCCCCGGCGGTGACGACCTGCGCGGCGAGGACACCCTGACCGGCGGCGCCGACCGGCCCTTCGCGGTGCGGTTCCATCTCCACCCGTCGGTGCAGGCCTCGACGGTGCAGGGCGGCGCGGCGGTGCTGATCCGGCTCGCCCGCGGCGCCGGCTGGCGGCTTCGCGCCAGCGGCGGCGAGGTCGGCCTGGAGGACAGCATCTACGTCGGCGAGGGCGGTGCGGTGCGGCGGACCAGCCAGGTCGTCATCACCGGCCGCACCGGCCGGGACGCCGCTGCCCCGACCGTCGTCAAATGGGCCCTGAAGCGCGAACGCAAGGGTTATACCAAGGATCGCTGATAGTGACCCATTTGACCGGGTTCCCTTGTCCGCTCGTCAAGCGCGGTTCGCGCCGCGGTGCCTGCGCACCGCCAGCGGAGCGCAACGCGGCGAGCGGACAAGGGAACCCGGCCTGCGGTGGCGCGCGGCAGCCCGCCGGGTGCGTTGCGACCCTTGCCCGATGCGGCCGCATCGCGCCGCGGACCGCGCCTGCCCGGCGGCCCGCCGCGCGCCATCAAATGGGTCACCATCAGCGATCTTTGGTATACCCATGCCGGCGGGCGCCATATGCCCGATGCGCTGCCGGCAGGCAATGCGGTTGGC
>JAZFQW010000319.1:0-5486 GCA_036445335.1 Alphaproteobacteria bacterium
CCGGCGGCACCATCATCAGGTTTTCCAGCACCGTCAGGCTGCCGAACTCATGGGCGATTTGGAAGGTCCGCAGCATCCCCTTATGGAACAGCTCGTGCGGCTTGAGGCCGGTCACGTCTTCGCCGTCCAGGAACACCTGGCCCGCGCTCGGCTCGAGATTACCGGCGATGAGATTGAATAGAGTCGTCTTGCCGGCACCGTTAGGACCAATAAGTCCAGTGATCGAGCCTCGCTCGATCACTATATTGACGCCTTCGACGGCCTTCACACCGCCAAAATGCTTCGAAACGTTTTGGACCCGGATCATGCGGCACACAGATTACGATAATTGCTTTTTACCGCCATCCAGCACGAATTGCACCGACCGTCATTGCCGGTCCGCGATCGGTCGGCAGAGATGGCTTTAACCGACATTGCGGCACGAGGGCGCGGATACATGCGGCGAAAATGTAGGTATGAATTGTTGGGCGTTCTTTTTTGCTTCGGCGCCAGAGACCGGCACTGTTGATTTGCCGAACGGCAGGGATGGTTTTCAAGTGTAACGCTGATCGCTGCATTATGGCGCCATACTGTGACGCTTTGCCCTAATATTGCATGGTAGGAAATTGCAATTCGGGTTGCGAAAGAGGCATCACGACATGACCCATAAATAGACTCTCGCCGGGGCCTCGGCACCCTGGCCGGGGCTACAGCCGAAATGGATTGAGACAATAGAGAGGCCCCGGATGGCCGGCAACCCCTTCCGCCTCACCCGCTGCCGGGCGTTTCGATCGATGCGACGTGCAGCGCGATCTGGTTGTCTTCCAGCAGCGCGCCAAGCGGCGGCGGCGGTGCGCGATCGGTGAACAGCGCGGCGACCTGGCTCAGATGGCCCAACCGCACCATGGCGTTGCGGCCGAACTTGGTGTGGTCGGTGACCAGGAAGACCCCGCGGCTGTTGCGCAGGATCGCCTGGGCGACGCGGACCTCACGGTAGTCGAAATCCAGCAGCGTCCCGTCCTGGTCGATGCCGCTGATGCCGATGATGCCGTAGTCGACCTTGAACTGGTTGATGAAGTCGATCGCCGCCTCGCCGACGATGCCGCCGTCGCTGTTGCGGACCAGCCCACCGGCGATGATCACCTCGAAGTCGGTGCGCGCGGTAAGGATCGTCGCGACGTTGAGGTTGTTGGTGATCACCCGCAGGCGGCGATGGTGGACAAGGGCCCGAGCCACCGCTTCGGTCGTCGTGCCGATGTTGATGAACAGCGACACGTCGTCGGGAATGTGGGCGGCGGCCAAAGCGGCGATCGCCTCCTTCTCCGCCAGCAGGCTGACCTGGCGGGCGGCGTAGTCGATGTTGCGGGTGCTGCCCGGCAGACCGGCGCCGCCGTGATAGCGGGCCAGCTTGCTTTGCCGGCTCAACCTGTTGAGGTCGCGGCGGATGGTCTGCGGCGTGACGCCGAATCGGCCGGCCAGCGCCTCGATCGTCATGAAGCCGCGGGCATGCACCAAGTCGACGATCTGCTGCTGCCGGTCCTCGCCGGTCATGATCGGCACGCTGTCCTCTGACGCCGGTTCGCCGCCATCCTCCGCCGCCGTCCCGGGCCGGTCAACCGCCCCGCCCCAGACCGGTTGGCCGCCGGCGCCGCCTGCGCATCCGGCCGGCGCCGGGGTCGGACGAAAAGGCCGGATGAATCAAATTGTTGCGCGAGCCCGTGGTGATGCGATAATTGCCGGCACGAACGCGGGCCGGATCGGCAAGTCCGTTTCCGGATCCACGCATATGTCCCTTCGCTTGAGGGGCCATAACCGACCCATGGGAGGAAACGAAGTGATGAACAGATTCAAAGTCGCCCTGCTTGGCACCTGCCTGGCGGTGGGGATCGCCGCGTCGACCGCCGCGATGGCGCAAGACGGTCCGGTAATCGCCGTCAGCTGGGCCAGCTTCCAGGAAGAACGGTGGATTACCGATGAATCCGCCATGCTGGCGGTGATCGAGGCCGCCGGCGGCACCTATCTCAAGGCCGACGCACAGCAGTCCAATTCCAAGCAGCTGGCGGACATCGAGTCACTGATCGCCCGCGGTCCGGACGCGCTGATCGTGCTTGCCTGGGATTCCGACGCGGTGGTTCCCGGCATCGAGGCGGCGATCGCCGAAGGCATCCCGGTGGTCGGCTACGACCGGCTGATCGAGCACCCCGAAACGTTCTACCTGACCTTCGACAACAAGGAGGTCGGGCGGATGCAGGCGGCGGCGGTCTTGAACGTCCAGCCGACCGGCAATTACGTCTTCATCAAGGGCTATTCGGCCGATCCGAACGCCGACTTCGTGAATTCCGGCCAGATCGAGGTGCTGCAGGCGGCGATCGACAGCGGCGACATCATGATCGTCGGCGAGGCCTACACCGACAATTGGCAGCCGGAAAACGCGCAGCGCAACATGGAGCAGATCCTGACCGCCAACGACAACAAGATCGACGCGGTGGTGGCCTCCAACGACGGCACCGCCGGTGGCGTCGTCGCGGCGCTGACCTCGCAGGGCATGGAGGGGACCGTCCCGGTGTCCGGCCAGGACGGCGACCACGCCGCGCTCAACCGCGTGGCCCTGGGCACCCAGACGGTGAGCGTGTGGAAGGACGCGCGCAACCTCGGCCGGGTGGCCGCCGAGATCGCCATCGCGCTGGCCGAAGGAACGGCGCCCGATGCCATCGCCGATGCGGTCAAGTTCTCCGGCGGGCCGAAGGGCGTCGAGGTCGACGCCGTGTTCCTGGCGCCGGTGCCGATCACCCGCGATAACCTCGACGACGTCGTCGAAGCCGGTTGGATCGAGCGCGACGTGCTGTGCCAGGGCGTCGAAAGCGGCTCGGTGGGCGCATGCCCGTGACCTGACCGCGCGCGGCCGTCCGCCGACCCGTGCGGCGGACGGCCGTGCCATATTTCCTGGCCGACGCTAGCTGTATCGTGATGCCGATCCGGCCGGTCTTGCGAGACGATTCACTGCCCGCCTGATCATAGGGTCTCACCCCATGACGACCACCACCTCGGACACCAGCCCCGCCGACCGGCCGACACTCTGGCGCTACCTCAACGCGCTCGAGATCGACACCCGGCTGCTGGGCATGGTCGGCGCGCTGGCGTTCATCTGGGTCGGGTTCCATCTGCTGACCGACGGCACCTTCCTGACCGCCCGCAATCTCTGGAACCTGTCGGTTCAGACCGCCGTCGTCGGGGTCATGGCCAGCGGCATGGTGCTGGTCATCGTGACCCGCAACATCGACCTGTCGGTCGGCTCGGTGCTGGGCCTGCTGGCGATGATCATGGCGTTCGTGCAGGTCGAGGTGCTGCCGGCCTATCTGGGGCTCGGGCACCCGCTGATCTGGATCATCGCGCTGGCGTTCGGCCTGGCGCTGGGCATTGGCGTCGGCGCCTTCCAGGGCTACTGGATCGCCTACGCCGGGGTGCCGGCGTTCATCGTCACGCTGGGCGGCCTGCTGGTCTTCCGCGGCGCCGCATGGTGGGTCACCTTCGGGCGCACGGTGGCACCGCTGGACCAGACGTACCAGTTGATCGGCGGCGGCATCGCGGGGTCGATCGGCGCGACCTGGAGCTGGGTGGTCGGCGCGGTCGCGATGGCGGCGATCGTGTTCGGCACCGTTCGCGCCCGCGCCCAGCGCCGGCAATACGGCTTTCCCTTGAAGCCGATCTGGGCGGAGCTGGTGGTCGGCGGTTCCACCGTGGCGGTGGTCATCGGCTTCGTGCTGGTGATGAACTCCTACACGCTGCCCCAGCGGACCGTCGCGCAGAAGGTCGTCGGCGAGATCGCCGAAGAGCTGGAGGAGGCCGGCCAGAGCGTCGCGGCGCTGCCCGACGAGACCCGGCGGTTGATCGAGAGTTTCCCCGAGGAGGCCGGGCCGCTGGTCGCCGAACTTCCCGGCTCGGCCACGCAACTGGTGCGGCTGCTGCAAGGATGGGACGGCCTGGAGCGGGTCCCGCGCGGCATCGCCGTGCCGGTGCTGATCATGATCGGTGTCGCGGTGATCATGAACTTCGTCGCGCTGCGCACCCGGTTCGGCCGCTACGTCTTCGCCATCGGCGGCAACCCGGAGGCCGCCGACCTGGCGGGCGTCAACACCCGCCGGGTGATCATGACGATCTTCATCATCATGGGCGTGCTGTGCGCGATCGCCGGCGCCATCGCCTCGGCGCGGCTGAATGCCGGCGCCAATTCGACGGGGCTGCTGGCCGAGCTGAGTGTGATCGCTGCGGCGGTGATCGGCGGCACCTCGCTGGCCGGCGGCATCGGCACCATCGTCGGCGCGCTGTTGGGTGCGCTGGTGATGCAGAGCCTGCAGAGCGGCATGGTGTTGATGGGCATGGACACGCCGCTGCAGAACATCGTGATCGGACTGGTGTTGATCATCGCCGTGTTCATCGACACGGTCTATCAACGCCACCGGCGCTAGCGCGACGGCGCGCGTGGGGGAGTCAGCCATGGCCGAGACACCGCTGGTCGAGATGCGCCATATGTCGATCGCCTTCGGCGGCGTGCACGCCGTCGAGGATGTCAGCATCGAACTCCATGCCGGCGAGGTGGTCGGCCTGTTGGGCCATAACGGCGCCGGAAAGTCGTGCCTGATCAAGATGCTGTCGGGCGCCTACCAGCGCGACGCGGGCGAGATCTACATCGATGGCGCGGCGGCGGAGATCACCAACCCGCGCGACGCCAAGAGCTATGGCATCGAGACGATCTACCAGACCCTGGCGCTGGCCGACAACATCGACGCGCCCGCCAACCTGTTCCTTGGCCGCGAGCTCAGGACTGCGTTCGGCACTCTGGACGATGTCGCCATGGAGGCCGCGACGCGCCAGGTGATGCATCGGCTCAACCCCAACTTCGCCCGGTTCAAGGACCCGGTGAAGACCCTGTCCGGCGGCCAGCGCCAGTCGGTGGCGATCGCCCGCACGATCCACTTCAACGCCAAGATCCTGATCATGGACGAGCCGACCGCCGCGCTGGGGCCGCAGGAGACCCAGCAGGTCGCCGACCTGATCGTGCAGCTGAAGAAGGAGGGCATCGGCATCTTCCTGATCAGCCACGACCTGCACGACGTCTTCGACCTGTCCGACCGGGTCAGCGTCATGAAGAACGGCCGGCTGGTCGGCACCGTGAACACCAAGGACGTCACCAAGGACGACGTCCTGGGCATGATCATCCTGGGCAAGATGCCCGATCACCTGGCGGCCGAGGAGCCGGCGGTGGCCGAATGACGGCCGGCCCGGCGCTAGCCCGCACTTCTCATACTGGCCACGGTCTGCGCGGCGCTGTCGCGCCGACAGGGCCGGAATGCCGCGCGGCGCGATGCCGTCGCATCTGGCAAGCAGCGTGACGCAGGCCGCGGCTAGTATGAGACGTGCGGGCTAGAGCCGACCATGCTGTCGCTGCACGGGCGGATCTCGGCGGCGCACGCCAAGCGCCTGTACCGCGACACCGGAGTCGAGGGCCT
>JAZFQW010000320.1:0-3568 GCA_036445335.1 Alphaproteobacteria bacterium
CGAACCGGCTGCTCGACGCTATGCCGGACCTGCCGCCGACCCGCGCCCTCGCGCGGCTCGTTTGTTTCCACCGCAAGGGACTCGCCGCGCGCGCCGCCTGGCGCGACTTGTTCGGCCGCGGCGGTGAGCGCGACGCCGAACCATCGCGACAAACCGGACTGGCATCGGACCACCACGCGAAGGTCCAACCCGCCTCTCTCACACCGGTCGCGATCTGCGCGGCCGGTGTGAGAGAGGACGCACCTCAACCCACGGCGCGCGCCGGTTGTTCGGCGTCATCACGGGCCGGTCCGGGGGCCGGTTCGGCGGCCTCGTCCCGGTCCCCGACCTCATCGCACAGATCTCCGAGCTTCCAGCGCTCGACCGTCGGCGGCCCGACGAAGCCACCCAGGAGGTCACGCACCATCGCCCGCGCCTGCTGCTCGCGGTCGGCCCACAGCAGACATAGCCCCAGCGGACCGGCGTCGACGCCGTGGAACAGGCCGAGGATCGGCGGCGCGTCGTCGACGGACTCGCCGGGCTGGGGTGCCGCATCCAGCCACATATACTTGTCGTCCGCCGCCACGATGCAGCGCGCCGCCGCGAGCTTCGCCCGGATCTCGTCGCGGCTGCCGACGACCGGGTAGCGCAGATCGACGAACTCCCGGTCCGACCCGAGCGTCGCCAATACGTCGTCCCACAGCCACCCATCGCTGCCGACATCCAGCAGGAAGACGGTGGTGAAGACGTAGGCCATGCCGCGCAGCAGGTCAGTATCGTCCAGACCGTCGGACGGGCGGCCTGCCGGTGGCGCATCGTCGGCCGACCCGACGGCCTCACAGTCGGCCCGGGTGCCAAGTCTGGATTTCACCGAGTCGAAGAGCCGCCGCATTTTGTCCGCCCCCTTCCTGCTGAAGGGCAGCACGCCGCGGGCGATCTGCGGCTTGCCCCGCCAGCGGAACAGCCGCAGTCCCAGGCGTTGGCCGACCGGCGTGATCGCGGCGGATTTTCTATCCTCCACGGTCACCGGATCGCCGCCGCGCAGCAGGTCCCGTAGGGTCAGGCTATTCGCCGGCTCGACGGCGACCACCTCGTAAAGGCTCATCACCGAGTCGTTGAGCGCCGTCAACGCCTCCTTGCGCGGCACCGATTCGTTCCAGCCGCGCCGCTTCAGGTAGTCGGTAATGACGGTCTCGCCGGCCGCGAAGAACTCGCACGTCAGGTAATCGTCGAGCGCGGCGCGCACGGCCAGCTGGTGCACCGCCTCATCAAGCGATTCGATGTAGTCGTCGATTTCCACGTCGTCCGCTGCGCCCGCGACTCGGAAATGCTCTTTCATGTGGTCGTCGATAAGACCGGCCCAATCACCCCGCTTGCCCCAATCGACGGCGCGCCGGAGCGCCTTTTCGAACCCCGGAACCGACATCGCAAACCCCCAAGAATTTGTGGCCAACGAAACCGAAATACACTACCTGTTGTAGTCAGCCGATCATAGTCACGATGCTGTCGGATTGAAATGGGAACATGTCCTTGGGCCGCATTCGCGTCCTGCCGACAGGACGCCGAGGGGACCGTGGCCGATGCGTAATATGCCCGCCGGGTCGGATCGGATCGGAGCTCGACCCGGCCGCCCCGCCGGTCAATGCCGGAAGTGGCGCATGCCGGTGAACACCATGGCGATGCCGGCGCGGTCGGCGACGTCGATCACCTCCTGGTCGCGCACCGAGCCGCCCGGCTGGATGACAGCGGTGGCGCCGGCGTCGACCGCGGCCATCAGCCCGTCGGCGAACGGGAAGAAGGCGTCCGACGCGACCACCGAACTGGCGATCCGCGACACGCCGTCCTCCATCTCGGCGATTCGGCGCGCCTTGTCGATCGCGATACGGGCGCTGTCGACCCGGCTCATCTGGCCGGCGCCGATGCCGACGGTGGCGCCGTCGCGGGCGTAGACGACGGCATTCGACTTGACGTGCTTGACGACCCGGAAGGCGAACAGCAGGTCGGCCAGCTCGGCCTGGGTCGGCGCGCGTTCGGTAGCCACCTCCAGCGCGTCGGCGGCGACTCGGCCGGAGTCGCGGTCCTGCACCAGCAACCCGCCGGCGACCGTGCGCACCGTCGTCCCCGGCTCCGCCGGATCCGGCATCGCCCCGGTCAGCAGTAGCCGCAGATCGCGCTTTGCCGCCAGGATCTCGCGCGCCTCGTCGGTGGCGTCCGGCGCGATCACGATCTCGCAGAACAGCTCGGCGACGGCGTTGGCGGTGGCCGCGTCGACCGGCCGGTTGGCGGCGATGATGCCGCCGAACGCGCTGACCGGATCGCACGCCAGCGCCTTGAAGTAGGCGGCCGCCAAGCCGTCGTCGACGGCGACGCCGCATGGATTGGCGTGCTTGATGATGGCGATCGCCGGGCGGTCGAATTCGGCGACAAGCTCGAACGCGGCGTCGGTGTCGTTGATGTTGTTGAAGCTGAGCGCCTTGCCCTGCGCCTGGTGCGCCGACACCACCCCCGGGCGCGGCCGGCCGGTGCGGTACAGCGCCGCCCGCTGATGCGGGTTCTCGCCATAGCGCAGGGTTTCCGCCAGCCGGCCGGCGGCGGTGAACCGGCCGGGGAACGCCTCGCCCACCTCCAGCGCGAACCAGGCCGAAATCGCCGCGTCGTAAGCGGCGGTGCGGGCGAACGCGGCCGCCGCCAATCGCCGCCGCAACGGCGCGGTGGTGGCGCCGTCGTTGGCGGCGATGTCCTCGCGCACTATCTCGTAGTCCGCCGGATCGGTGATCACCGTGACGTAGGCGTGGTTCTTGGCAGCGGCGCGGATCATCGCCGTGCCGCCGACGTCGATGTTCTCGATGCAGGTGTCGAAATCGGCGCCGCCCGCCACCGTCTCCTCGAACGGGTAGAGACTGCTGACCAGCAGGTCGATCGGCGCGATGCCATAGTCGGTCATCGCCTCGCGGTGGTCGGCGGCGTCGCGCCGCGCCAGCAGGCCGCCATGGATCTTCGGGTGCAGCGTCTTGACCCGCCCGTCGAGGATCTCCGGAAAGCCAGTATGGGCGGACACCTGGCGCACCGGGACGCCGGCCTCCTCCAGGGTCCGGGCGGACCCGCCGGTCGACAGGATATCGACCCCGCGCTCGGCCAGGAACCGGGCGAAGTCGACGATCCCGGTCTTGTCGGACACCGAGATCAGGGCGCGCTGGACGGTGACGGGGCGATCGGGCATGGCGGGGTGGCCGGAGGGGTGGGACAGGCGGCCTTTGTAGTGCCTTTGCCGCCGGATCGCGAGCCCTCATCGTGCCTGTAATGCCAGCGCCTGACCCATCGTTCCGGCCGGTATCGGAACCCCAGCGATCGATCCGCCGATGTTGACCAGAAATGATTCACCACGAAGGCAGGAAGCCACAAAGGACCCAAGGCGGTCATAGTGCCTTTGTGTCTTCGTGGCGGAGTTTGCGCCATCGCCGGACAGCGTGTCGAGGCGCCACAGCTAATACCAAGGATCGCTGATAGTGACCCATTTGATGGCGCGCGGCGGCCCGCCGGGCAGGCGCGGTCCGCGGCGCGATGCGGCCGCATCGGGCAAGGGTCGCAA
>JAZFQW010000321.1:0-7719 GCA_036445335.1 Alphaproteobacteria bacterium
TAGTGACCCCGGCCTGGTGGACGCCGCGCGTCGTGATGCAGTGATGGGCGGCCTCGATCACCACCGCCACGCCCGCCGGCTGCAGCACGTGTTGGATGGTGTCGGCGATCTCGGCCGTCATCTTCTCCTGGATCTGCAGGCGCCTGGCGTAGGCCTCGACGACCCGCGCGAGCTTGCTGATGCCGACCACCCGCGCGTTCGGCAGATAGGCGACGTGCGCCTTGCCGATGATCGGCGCCAGATGGTGCTCGCAATGCGACTCGAAGCGGATGTCCTTCAACAGGACCATGTCGTCGTAGCCCCCGACCTCCTCGAATGTGCGCTGCAATAGCGCGACCGGATCGACCCGGTAGCCGGAAAAATACTCCTCGAAGGCGCGCACCACGCGATCGGGCGTGTCCAGCAGGCCCTCGCGGGAGGGATCGTCGCCGGCCCAGCGCAGCAGCGTCCTCACTGCCGCCATGGCCTCGCGGCGGTTCGGGCGCTCGGCCGGCCGGTCCGCGGCGGGAACGATGGGTGTCGCGATCTCCGGCATGGCCAGGTTTCTCCGATTATCCACAGCGCATTCGCGGTCACCGGCGCGTCGTCAGGCGACCTTTTCGGTGAAATAGGCCTGGGTTCCGCGCGCCAGCACCACGTCCTCGGGCAGCAGGTCGGGCGGGTCGAGGTCGTCGAGCCGTCCGATGCGCTGGTAGATCGGCCCGAAATCCTGGGCCGTGTCCTCCAGAAGCCGCTCGAAGCTTTCGATGACGAAATAGGTCTGCTGGAAGTCGTCGATCCGGTAGTTGGTCCGCAACAGGCGAACGAGATCGAATCCGACGCGGTTGGGCGACGGGTCGTCGAGCGCGAAGATCGTTTCGGTCGCCGACGACACGATGCCGGCGCCGAAGATCCGCAACCCGTCGTCCGATTTCACCAGGCCGAATTCAACGGTGTACCAGTACAGCCGGGCCAGGTGGTGAAGCACGCCGAGCCCGTCGGCGCGCAGCCCGCCGTTGCCGTACGCCTGCATGTAGTCGGCGAACACCGGGTTGGCCAGCAGCGGGACATGGCCGAACACGTCGTGGAAGACATCCGGCTCCTCGATATAGTCCATCTGATCGGCGGCACGGATGAACGCGCCGGCCGGGAAGCGCCGGTTGGCCAGATGGTCGAAGAAGACGGCGTCGGGCACCAACCCGGGCACCGCGACCACCCGCCAGCCGGTGAGCCGTTCGAGCCGGTCGCTGAGCCGGCCGAAATGGGGGATGCCGCTATCCGAAAGCGTCAGGGTGTTCATGGCCGTGACGAAGGCGTCGCAGGCCCGCCCGGGCAGCAGCCCGCTCTGACGTTGGAACAGAGCGTCCCAGCGCGCGTGCTCCGCCGCGGTGTAGCCCTCCCAATCCTGGTCGATCGTGTGATCGGGGTTGACCGGCATGTCACTGGTGCGCTTGGCGGCTTGCTGCATGTCGCAATTGCTCCCGTAAGGTACTCTGATCACTCGGCTGTCGGGGCGGCACGACGGCCAGACAATTCCATGTATGAAAACGTAACCCAACAACGGCGAAAAAAATTCTCTTTGTTATTGATTATCCGATGAAAGATGATTAGATCGTTTCAATTTCCAACCACATCGTGAAAAAATTTTGTCATGGAGATTGGCGAGAAAGGCCTCCTTATCCTGCGGGCGCTGCAACGCGACGCGACCCTGACGATGCAGGATCTCGGCAAGGAAGTGGGCATGTCGCAGGCGTCGGTCTGGCGGCGCGTGCAGGACCTGGAAAAGGCCGGCGTGATCAGCGCCCGGGTGGCGCTCGTCGATCCCCGGGCCGTCGGTCTGAAGGCCAGCGTAATCACCAATGTGACGCTGCGGGACCACAGTCCGGAGTCGCGAGCGGAGTTCGAGCGATTCGTGACCGATCGGCCGGAGATCATGGAGTGCTACTCGGTCTCCGGCGCCTACGACTACATTCTGAGCGTGCGCGTCGAGGACGTCGAGGCCTACGAGCGGTTCCTGATGAACCACCTGCTGGCCAGCCCGGTGGTCGTGTCGGCGGCGTCGGCGTTCACGCTCCGCCAGCTCAAATACACCACCGCGCTGCCGCTCTAATATCAGCGATCCCTGGTATAACCCGCACTTCGCACGCCGGCCGTGGTCGGCGCGGCGCGGGCTCACCACTCGCCGAAGATGATGCCCATCTGCTTGGCGTTGTCGGTGCGCGCCTCGATCTGCGCGTCGCTCATGGTGGTGCGCAGGCGCAGGCCGCGGAACCAGCGGAACAGCCGCTCGTGCAAGTCGGCGCGGGTGTCGGCGTGGTCCGGCGAGCGGCCGAGGTCGCGGCGCTCGCGCGGGTCGCGCTCGAGATCGAACAGCAGCGGCGGGTGCTTCTCGAACAGCACGTATTTCCAGCGGTCGGTGCGGACCATGAAGGCGCGCGCCTCGTTGGGGGCCAGGCCGAGCGCCCGGCGGGCACCGCGCGCGCCGAAGTCGGAATCGCAGAACACCGCGTCGCGCCACGACTCCGGGCGGTCGCCGCCGAGCAACGCCGCGAGCGAGCGGCCTTCGAGGCGATGGGTCTGGGCCGCGCCGCCGGCCCAGTCGAGGAACGTCGGGGCGAGGTCGATTGCCTCGACCAGGTCGCCCGCCACGGTGCCGCGCGTCGCGTCGGCGGCCGATCGCGGGTCTGCGACGATCAGCGGTATCCGAATCGCCTCCTCGTGGAACATGTCCTTCTCGCCGAGCCAATGGTCGCCGAGATAGTCGCCGTGGTCGCTGGTGAAGACGACGATCGTGTGCCGGGCCAGCCCGCTTGACTCCAGAAAATCGCGGATCCGCCCCATGTGATGGTCGATCTGGCTGATCAGGCCCATGTAGGTCGGGATCACCGTCTCGCGGATGTCGTCGCGCGAGAAGTTGACGCTCTCCTGGTGCGCCATGAAAGCGGCAAGGACCGGGTTCGGGGCCACTTTCTCCTCGGGCGAGCGGTTCGCCGCGATCACGTCGCCCGGCCCGTACATCGCGTGGTAGGGCGCCGGGGCGATGTACGGCCAGTGCGGCTTGATGTAGGACAGGTGCAGGCACCACGGCCGGTCGCCCGCCTCGGCCATGAACTCCAGCGCCCGGTCGGTCATATAGGCGGTCTCGGAGTGCTCTTCCTTGACCCGGGCCGGCAGCCGCGCGTGGCGGAAGTACCAGCCGCTCAGGACTGACCCGTCCTCACCGGCCGCGGCGTTGGCGAAGTCGTGCCAGGGGTTGGCGCCGTCGTAGCCCAACTCGCGCAGGACCTGGTTGTAGCGCAGCTCGGGACTGACCGACCGGTCGGGATGCAGGCCGTCGTCGCGTTCGTACGGCTCGAAGCCGCATTCGCGCGCCAGCACACCGGGCGAGGAGCCCGGGTCGACGCCGAGACGGTTCAGGGTTTCGGCGTCGGCGCGCATGTGCGTCTTGCCGACCAGCGCCACCCGGTAGCCCAGCGGGCGCAGATAGTCGCCGATGGTGCGCTCGTCGACGCGCAGCGGATACTGGTTGTATTGCGCGCCATGGCTGAAGCCGTAGCGGCCGGTGTAGAAGCTCATGCGCGAGCCGCCGCAGACCGGCGCCTGCACGTAGGCGCGGCTGAAGCTGACGCCCTGCGCCGCAAAGCGGTCGATGTTCGGGGTGCGGATGGCCGGATGACCGGTGTGTCCGAGGTAATCGTAGCGGAGCTGGTCCGCCATGACGAAGAGGATGTTCGGCTGTCCCATGACCTCGCTCCCGCCGGCCTGCGAGCGACCGGTTCCGCGCCAGGGTTCGATCAAGCCGTCGCGGTGTCAACCGACATCGTAGGGCGGGGAGACCGGACTCTCGACCCTGCCGTCGGGACACGGTCGACGCCGCTCCGGGGTGGCCGTGACGTACCGCCGATCGTGGCTTTTGTAACCCCCGGCGGTCGTAGACGACGTGTCGCCCGCTTTTGCATCCAATAGCCCTCGCCTGGCGTTACGATGAGATTGCGGCTCCGTTCGAGGCGCCTTGCGCCGCGGTAGTGATAGCAGGGGAGAGCTCAGACCATGGGTGCGGTCCGACTTGCGGTGATTGGCGCCGGCCTCGTCGGCGAACGGCATATCGAGCTGGTTCGGCAGGCTTCGGACTGCAAGCTGGTCGCCGTGGTGGATCCCGAACCGGCGATCGCCGACGTGGCGCGCCGATCCGGCGCGACCCACTACGTCGGCCATGACGAGATGCTCGCCAACGAGCGGCTGGACGGGGCGATTGTCGCGGTGCCGACGGACTTGCATGTTCCGGTCGGGGCGGCCTGTGCCCGGCATGGCGTTCACATGCTGATGGAGAAGCCGATCGCCGGCGACCTGCAGTCGGCACGCGACCTGATCGACATCGTAGAAAGATCGGACGTGCGCCTGGCGATCGGCCACTATCGCCGCTTCGATCCGGCCGTCGAGGCGGCACGCGAGATCGTGTCGTCCGGCGAGATCGGCCGCCTGCTCGCGGTCTCGTGCGTCTGGGCGGTGCGCAAGCCCGAGTCGTATTACCAGGCGGCGTGGCGGCGCGGGTCGGCGGGCGGTCCGATCCTCATCAACCTCAGCCACGACATCGACTGTCTCCGCTTCATCTGCGGCGATATCGAGAGCGTGTCGGCGCTGACCAGTTCGTGCGCCCGGGGCTTCGACGCCGAGGATACCGCCGTGGTCTCGCTGCGCTTCGCGAGCGGTGCCCTCGGGTCGGTCGCGATATCGGACGCGGCGCCCTCGCCCTGGGGTTGGGAGAGCGCCAGTGGAGACAATCCGCATGTCCCGCCGAGCGGCCGGAATTGCTGCAGATTTCTCGGCACGCGCGGCGCACTGGACTATCCGAACCTCGCGCTTTGGCGGCACGCGGACCCGGACACCGGCGATTGGAGCGACCCGCTGGTGTGCGAGCCACGGCCGACCGGGCGGCGGGCTGCCCTGGCCGCGCAGCTCGCCCACTTCTGCCGCGTGGTTCGCGGCCGGGAAGATCCCAGGGTGAGCGGCCGCGACGGTTTCGCCACCCTGGCCGCGGTCGAGGCGGTCCGAGGGTCGAGCCGGACGGACGCGCCGGTTGTGCCGGAGACGTATTCCGGCATTGCCGCCGGTCTAGATCGATAAACCAGTGGTCAGTCAAAATACTCGGTTATTCAATTTACATGACGATTCCTGGTGCGCGATGATCGTCCGTGGATCGGGCCCGTTGGACTCGGGCCCGCGGTCGGGTGGCGCCATGCAGGTTTCAAGATCGAACGGCATCCATATTCACTTCGCGGATCTCGGGCGGCCGGGCGGGGCCGCGCTGGTCTTCGCCAATTCGCTCGGGACCGATTTTCGGATTTGGGAGCGGGTGATCGGGTGCCTGGATGGCAATATCCGGGTCATCCTGTACGACAAGCGCGGGCACGGCCTGTCGGAGGCGCCGGCCGGACCCTACAGCCTGTCCGACCACGTCGCCGATCTCGCGTCGCTGCTCGACAGCCTTGCCGTCCGCGACGCGATCGTGTGCGGTCTCTCGGTCGGCGGCATGATCGCCCAGGCGCTCACCGCCGCCCGGCCGGATCTGGTGCGCGCGCTGGTGCTGTGCGACACCGCGCACCGGATCGGCCCGCCCGGGATGTGGGACACCAGGATCGCCGCGATCGAAGAAGGCGGCATCGCAGCGCTGGCGGACTCCATCCTGGAGCGCTGGTTCTCCGCCGCCTTCCGGGCCGGCCGCGCCGAAGAGCTGGCCGGCTGGCGCAACATGCTGGTGCGCACGCCGGTCGAGGGCTATCTGGGCACCTGCGCGGCGATCCGCGACGCCGACCTGACCGATCGGGCGGCGGCGATCGGCGTTCCGGCGCTGTGCCTCGTCGGCGCCGAGGACGGCGCGACGCCGCCCGACCTGGTGCGGTCGCTTGCCGAGTTGATCCCCGGCGCGCGCTTCCGGATTATCGACGGCGCCGGGCACCTGCCGTGCGTCGAGCGGCCCGACGCGCTGGCCGCGGCGATGACCGAATTCTTCGAGGAGACCGGACTTGTCTGACGACCGATTCGAGACCGGAATGGCGGTTCGCCGCGCGGTACTGGGCGACGCCCATGTCGACCGCGCGGAGGCGCGCAAGACTCCGTTCGACGCCGACTTCCAGCGCTTCATCACCGAGGGCGCGTGGGGCAGCGTGTGGAGCCGGCCCGGTCTCGACCGGCGCACCCGCAGCCTGCTGACAGTCGCGCTGCTCGCCGCGCTGGGCCATCACGAGGAGCTGGCGATGCATATCCGCGCCACCCGCAACACCGGCGCGACGCCCGACGACATCAAGGAGGCGCTGCTGCACGTCGCCGTCTATGCCGGCGTTCCGGCCGCCAACACGGCGATCAGGATCGCCAAACAGGTCTATGCCGAGTCCCCCGCGGCAACCGCCGGAGACCAGCGATCGGAGGAAGGCTGATGGAGTGGAACGGCGAATATCAACAGCGCGACAGGGCGATGCATCCGCCGGCCTACGTCCCGGACTACAAGACCACGGTCCTGCGCTCGCCGCGCAACGCGCTGTTGTCGCTCCAGCAGTCGCTGTCGGAGATCACCGGCCCGGTGTTCGGGCACGACACCCTCGATCCACTGGACAACGACCTTCTGTCCAATGCCCGGGTGGACAGCGACCCGGTCGGCGAGCGGATCATCGTCCATGGCCGCGTCGTCGATCAGGAAGGGCATCCGGTGCCGAATACCTTGGTCGAGGTCTGGCAGGCCAACGCCGGCGGTCGCTACCGCCACGTCAACGACGACTATGTCGCGGCGCTCGACCCGAATTTCGGCGGCTGCGGCCGCTGCCTGACCGACGACGACGGCTGGTACCGGTTTCGCACCGTCAAGCCCGGTCCATATCCGTGGCGCAACAGGGTCAACGACTGGCGCCCGGCGCACATCCACTTCTCGCTGTTCGGCCGGGCCTTCGTCACCCGGCTGGTGTCGCAGATGTATTTCGAGGGCGATCCGTTGATCCCGCTGTGCCCGATCGTCGCCACGATCCCGGACAAGGAAGCGGTGGAGCGGCTGATCGCGCCGCTGGACCTGACCGCCAGCGCCCCTCTCGATTGCCTCGCGTACCGCTTCGACGTCGTCCTGCGCGGGCGCAAGCAGACGCCGTTCGAGAACAAGCTCGAGGGAGCATGATCATGCCGCGCCAAATTCTGAAGGAAACCGCATCGCAGACCGCCGGCCCCTATCTGCATATCGGCATGTATCCCTCGGCCGCCGGCCTGCCGGTGCGGACGCAGGAGAGGCCCAACGTCATGGCCGGCGCCGAGGCGCGAGGCGAGCGCATCCGCATCGAAGGCCGGGTGATCGACGGCGGCGGCCGTCCGGTCAGGGACGCCCAGGTGGAGTTCTGGCAGGCCGACGCGAACGGCAAGTACGACCATCCCGACGATCCGCAGGATAAGGAGCCGGACCCCAATTTCAACGGGTTCGGACGCGCGGTCTCGGATTTCAAGACCGGCTTGTGGTGGTTCGAGACGGTCAAGCCGGGCCGGGTGCCGGGTCGCCACGGCACGATCATGGCGCCGCACGTCAACGTGGCGGTGTTCGCCCGCGGCATCAACGTCCACCTCAACACACGGATCTATTTCGACGACGAGGCCGAGGCGAACGCGACCGACCCGGTGATCAACCTGGTCGAGCTCCCGCCCCGGCGCGAAACCCTGATCGCCAAGCGCGAACAGCGCGACGGCCAGGCCGTCTACCGGTTCGACATC
>JAZFQW010000322.1:0-6965 GCA_036445335.1 Alphaproteobacteria bacterium
TGGTAAACGGATTCTGCTGAACGTCTCCGGCGGCATCGCCGCCTACAAGTCGCTGGACCTCATCCGCCGCCTGCGCGAGCGCGGCGCCGCGGTGCGTTGCGTACTGACCGCGGCGGGCGCCGAGTTCGTCACGCCGCTTTCGTTGTCCGCCCTGTCGGAGGACAGGGTGTATGGCGACCTGTTCTCGCTGACCGACGAGGCGGCGATGGGCCATATCCAGCTGTCGCGCGATGCCGACCTGCTGGTGGTCGCGCCGGCCAGCGCCGATCTGCTGGCGAAGATGGCGGCCGGCCTGGCCGGCGACCTGGCGGCCACGGTGCTGTTGGCGACCGACAAGCCGGTGCTGGTGGCGCCGGCGATGAACGTGCGCATGTGGGACCATCCGGCGACTGTGGCCAATTTGGCGGTGCTGGAGACCCGCGGCGTCCGCCGCGTCGGACCCAACGAGGGTGATATGGCGTGCGGCGAGTTCGGCTTCGGCCGCATGGCCGAGCCGGATGAGATCGTCGCCGCGATTGCCCAAGCCCTCGCCGGCGGCGCACGGCTGGCCGGCCGACGCGCGCTGGTCACCAGCGGCCCGACCCACGAGCCGATCGACCCGGTGCGCTACATCGCCAACCGCTCGTCGGGCAAGCAGGGCCACGCGATCGCCGCCGCGCTGGCGCGGCTGGGCGCCGACACCGTGCTGGTGACCGGCCCGACCAACGAACCCGACCCCGCCGGCGTCCGAGTCGACCGCGTCGCCACCGCGCGCGAGATGCTGGCGGCGTGCCAGGCGGCGCTGCCGGCCGATGTCGCGGTGTGCGCCGCCGCCGTCGCCGACTGGCGGATCGAGGCGGAATCGCCGCGCAAGATCAAGAAGGGCGGCGGCCCCTTGCCGGCGCTGACGCTGGCCGAGAACCCGGATATCCTGGCGACCCTCGCCAAGACCGGCAGCCGGCGGCCGGCGCTGGTGATCGGCTTCGCCGCGGAGACCGAGGACGTCGTCACCAACGCCGAGGCGAAGCGGCTGAAGAAGGGCTGCGACTGGATCGTCGCCAACGACGTCTCGACCGCCAGCGGCACCTTCGGCGGCGAGGACAACACTGTCCACTTGATCCGCGGCGACGCCGTCGAGGACTGGCCGCGGCTGTCCAAGCCGGCGGTCGGTGAAAACCTGGCGGCTGCGATCGCCGATCACTTCGAGGGCGAATCATGAGCCGCGTGGCCGTCCCGGTGGTCCGCCTTCCGCACGGGCGGGACCTGCCGCTGCCCGGCTATGCCAGCGCCCATGCCGCCGGCCTGGACCTGGTCGCGGCGGTCGCCACCGATCTGCTGCTGGCGCCGGGCGATCGAGCGCTGGTGCCCACCGGCATCGCGCTGGCGCTGCCGCCGGGCCATGAGGCGCAGGTGCGGCCGCGGTCGGGCCTGGCGCTGCGGCACGGACTGACGGTGCTGAACAGTCCGGGCACGATCGACGCCGACTATCGCGGCGAGGTCGGCGTCATCCTGGTCAATCACGGACGGCAGCCGGTGGCGGTGACGCGCGGCATGCGCATCGCCCAACTGGTCGTCGCGCCGGTCGCCACGGTGGCGTGGGACGAGCGCGCCGACCTGGACGACACCGCGCGCGGCGACGGCGGCTTCGGGTCGACTGACGGCCTGGCGCAGGCACGGCGCTGATGTTCCGACTGTCGAAGAAGCTGCTGTTCGCCATCGAGGCGGTGCTGGACATCGCCTACAATGTCGGCGGGGCGCCGGTGCAGAGCAGCGAGATCACCCGCCGCCAGGGCATCCCGCGGCGCTATCTGGAGCAGGTGCTGCAGCAGTTGGTGCGAGCCGGCATCCTGAGCGGCGTGCGCGGGCCGCGCGGCGGCTACCGGCTGGCGCGCGAGCGCCGGCGGATCACCGTCGGTCAGATCGTCCGGGTCGTTCGCACCATGGAGACCGCCAGCGACCCGTTGGAGGATCCCGCCAGGTCGCTGCTGGGCCACCGCATCATCCGGCCGCTGTGGCAGGACGTGCAGGAGGAGTCGATGCGCCGGCTCGACGAGATCACCGTCGACGACCTGTGCCGGCGCGCCCGCGACGTCGGGGTCGAGCGCGACACCGAGACTGCGATCGATTTCTCGATCTGAGCCGCCGCGGCGACCGCGCGCCCGGTCTGATGGGTTTGAAACACGACGACCACGTGCATAAGGGAGTGCCAAGATGGCAAGTGCGGCGGCGGTTGACGCGAAGGGCGCCGAATTCAGGGGTAAGATCTACGAGTCGATCGTGGACACCGTCGGCGCCACCCCGCTGGTTCGAGTCAGGCGCCTGCAGGCGGAGTACGGCGTCAAGGCCGATGTCGTCGCCAAGCTGGAGTTCTTCAACCCTCTGTCGAGCGTGAAGGACCGCATCGGCCTGTCGATGATCGAGGCGCTGGAGGCGGCCGGCAGGATTGACGCTGACACGGTGTTGGTCGAGCCGACATCGGGCAACACCGGCATCTCGCTGGCATTCGTCGCCGCCGCCAAGGGCTATCGCCTGATCCTGACGATGCCGGAGAGCATGTCGATCGAGCGGCGCAAGATGCTGAAGCTGCTGGGCGCGGAGCTGCATTTGACGCCCGCCGCCAAGGGTATGAAGGGCGCCGTGGCGGCGGCGGAGGAGATGGTCGCCAGCCTGCCCAACGCGATCATCCCGCAGCAGTTCAAGAATCCGGCCAACCCGGCGATCCACCGCAGCACCACGGCGGAGGAGATCTGGCGCGACACCGGCGGCGGCGTCGACATCCTGATTTCCGGCGTCGGCACCGGCGGCACGCTGACCGGCGTGGCCGAGGCGATCAAGCCGCGCAAGCCTGGGTTCCGGGCGATCGCGGTTGAGCCCGAGGACAGCCCGGTGCTGTCCGGCGGCGATCCGGGACCGCACAAGATCCAGGGCATCGGCGCCGGATTCATCCCCGACATCCTGAACATCGACATGATCGACGAGGTGATCCAGATCTCCAACGAGCGCGCGTTCGAGATGGCGCGCAAGGCGGCGCGGGTCGAGGGGCTGCCCGGCGGCATCTCGTCGGGCGCCGCGCTGGCCGCCGCGTTCGAGGTCGGCGCCCGGCCGGAGAACGCAGACCAGCAGATCGTCACGATCATCCCGTCGATCGCCGAGCGCTACCTGTCGACGATGCTGTTCGAGGGGTTGGAGTAGGGGCGATCAGGGACAGGCGGGACCGCAGGCGCGAAACGGGCGACGAGTCCCTTAGTCCGAACTCGCCACTCCCAACCCGGCGGCGGCCTGCCTATGTTCTAGGGACCGACACGCGCGACTGGCCAGGTCATGGACTTCACCGAGACGCAGATCCGGCGGTATGCCCGCCACATCATCCTGCCCGAGGTCGGCGGGATCGGGCAGGAGAAACTGCTGGCGGCGCGGGTATTGGTGGTCGGCGCCGGCGGGCTGGGCGCGCCGCTGCTGTTGTACCTGGCGGCCGCCGGGGTCGGGACCCTGGGCGTCATCGACGACGATGCGGTCGATCTCAGTAACCTGCAGCGCCAGGTTATCCACGACACCGCCGGCATCGGCACGCCCAAGGTCGACAGCGCGGCGGACAGGATCGCCGCGATCAACCCGGACGTCGCGGTGGAACGCCATCGCGAACGCCTGGGCGCCGCCAACGCGCTGGCGCTGATCGGGCGCTACGATCTGGTGGCCGACGGCAGCGACAATTTCCCGACCCGGTACCTGGTGAACGACGCGTGCTTCTTCGCCGGCAAGACCCTGGTGTCCGGCGCGCTGCTGCGGTTCGACGGGCAGGTCGCGACCTTCCGGCCGCCGGCCGGCCCGTGCTATCGCTGCCTGTTCCGCGAGGCGCCGCCGCCGGGCACGGTGCCGAGCTGCGGCGAGGCCGGAGTGCTGGGCGCGCTTGCCGGCATGGTCGGGTCGATCCAGGCGGTCGAGGTGCTGAAGGAGCTGCTGGGGGTCGGCGACAGCCTGTCGGGCCACCTGCTGATGGTCGACGCGCTGGCGACCGGCTTCCGCAAGTTGACGGTGCCGCGCGACCCGGCCTGCGCGCTGTGCGGCGACCACCCGACCATCACCGATCTGTCGGGCCATGCCTGAGGGGACGGACAAGTTGTCGATCGTGGTCTTCGACGGCGGCTACGACCGGGTGCACTACGCGCTGGTAATGGCCAGCGCCGCGGCCGCCACCAACCGTGCGGTGACGCTGTTCTTCACCGGGCCGGCGCTGACCGCGCTGACGCCAGACGGCTGGCGCCGGCTGGCCGGCGACCCGGCGGCCGCCGACGCCGCCCTGACCGCCCGCGGCGTCGCCGGGTTCGAGACCCTGCTGGAGGCCTGCCGCGACCTCGACGTGTGCTTCATCGCCTGCGAGATGGGCCTGCGCGCCTCCGGCCTGGACGCCTCCGACCTGGCGCCCGACCTGACCGTCGAGATTGCCGGCGTCGTCACCTTCCTCAACCAGGCCCCGAAGACCGGCCAGATCGTGTTCATTTAGCCCGCACCTCTCACACTGGCCGCGGTCTGCGCGGCGCTGTCGCGCCGACAGGGCAGGAACGCCGCGCAGACCGTGGCCGGTATGAGAAGTGCGGGCTAGAACTCGGTCTCCAGCACGCGGTCGGGCGGGGTGTGGCCGTCGACGAAGGTGCGGATGTTGATGATCACCTTCTCGCCCATGTCGATCCGCCCCTCCAGGGTGGCCGAGCCCATGTGCGGCAACAGCACCACGTTGGGCAGCTTCAAGAGCTTGGGGCTGACCGCCGGCTCGTGCTCGAAGACGTCGAGCCCGGCGCCGGCGATCTCGCCGCGCACCAGCATCTGGACCAGCGTCTTCTCGTCCACGACCTCGCCACGCGAGGTGTTGACCAGGATGGCGTGGCGCTGGATCAGCGCCAGCCGGCGCCGCGACAGCAAATGATAGGTCGCCGGGGTGTGGGGGCAGTTGATCGAGATGATGTCCATCCGGGCGACCATCTGGTCGAGGCTGTCCCAATAGGTCGCCTCCAGCTCGGACTCGACCTCCTCGCGCACCCGGCGCCGGTTGTGGTAGTGGATCGACAGGCCGAAGCCGCGCGCGCGCCGCGCCAGCGCCCGGCCGATCCGGCCCATGCCGATGATGCCCAGGCGCTTGCCGTAGAGCCGGTGGCCCAGCATTCCGGTCGGGCTCCAGCCGCTCCACTCGCCGGAGCGGACGAGGCGCTCGCCCTCCACCAGTCGGCGCGCGACCGCCAGGATCAGCGCCATGGTCATGTCGGCGGTGTCCTCGGTCAGCACCCCCGGCGTGTTGGTCACCGTGATGCCGCGGTCGCGCGCCGCCTTCAGGTCTATATGGTCGACCCCGGTGCCGAAGCTGGCAATCAGCGTCAGCTGCGGCCCCGCCAGGCCGATCAGCGCGGCGTCGATGCGGTCGGTCACCGTCGGCACCAGCACCTCCGCCTCCTGCATCGCCGCGGCCAGCCCGTCGCGGTCTGCCGGCTCGTCGGCGAGGTTCAACCGGGTCGAGAACAGCTCCATCATCCGCGTCTCGATCACATCCGGCAGCTTGCGTGTGACGACGACCAGCGGCTTCTTGCGGTCCGACATGGGCATTAGGCCTTCCTGTCCCGGGGCGCACCCGCCATAGCAAGCGCCCGGCGCGGTTGTCCAGCCCGCACTTCTCACGCTGGCCACGGTCCGCGTCCCATCCAGGCGATCCGAGCCACCAGGAGAAGGCCGAAGAGCGAAGCAGCGCTAAGGCCGAGGCGTTCGACGCAGCGGGCGGGTCCGCCTGGACGCGACGCAGATCGTGGCCAGTGCGAGAAGCGCGGGCTGGCGTTTCGGGTCGACCGCCGCGGCGGCCGGGCGGGCGCTTGACCGGCGCGATGGATCGCCCGATAACGTCGCCGCCGACCGTCGCCATCACCGACTGCGCACGATGAGCCCGCGCCCCATCGCCCTGGTCCTGCTCGCGCTCTGTTTCCTGGTCCCGGCCGCCCCGGGGAGCGCCGGCAGCGGACTGCCGATCCCCCGGTTCGTCACGCTTAGAGCCGACGAAGTGAACGTGCGCACCGGGCCCGGCATGCGCTACCCGGTCGACTGGGTGTTCGTCCGGCCGATGATGCCAGTGGAGGTGATCGCCGAGTTCGATACCTGGCGCAAGATCCGCGACATGGAGGGGATCGAGGGCTGGGTCCATCAGTCGCTGTTGTCCGGCCGGCGCGGCGCAACGGTGATCGGTCAGGACCTGTGGCCGCTGCTGGCCGACCCCGACGAGGCCGCCACGGTAGTCGCCCGGGTCGAGCCCGGGGTGATCGGCCGGCTGCTGCGCTGCCCGGCGGCGGAGGCGGCGGAACACGCATGGTGTTTCGTCGAGGTTGCCGGCTACCGCGGCTGGATGGCTCGCGCCGGACTTTGGGGCCTCTACGAGGGCGAAGAGGTGAAATGAAGTCGCCGCCGGACACGCCGCGTCGCGGCATAGCCCGTATCTGAAGGCGCCATCTACCCGGTCATCCGACACATGCCGGATGCGTGTGCCGCGCGACCGGTTTCACGACCGCCCGGTCCGCGGAACGCGGGCCCTGGCGACACCAGACTAGTTCTGGGCGCGCGGACCCCGATATTATATCAACTTATTGAAATCATGTCATTAAACGGCCCGCAGATGGCGGCGCCACGATCGACCGCAGGGCGCGTCGGCGAGTCCGAACGGTTCATCTACGCGTCGATCCGGCAAACGCCGGATTTACCCGTCTTGAGACCCTGGCCATAACCGTCCCAGCCACGGAGCGAGGCCTTTGGAGCGCACCGACCCGCGAATTGCCGCTGATGAACGAGGAGCGGATCAAATGATCGATGCACATTATGCCGCGCAAAAGCGCGGCCAAATGGTGTCGACCCTAAGCATCATCGCGGTCATGTCGCTGATTACCGCCGTACTGTCGGCGACAATACCTGGTCATCCCGCCATCGCGCAGGACGCGGCATTCGACAACGAACGGTTTTTC
>JAZFQW010000323.1:0-6620 GCA_036445335.1 Alphaproteobacteria bacterium
ACACCACCATCGAGGGCCGCCAGGTGCTGGACGGCACCGCCGGACTGTGGTGCGTCAATGCCGGGCACAAGGCGCCGCGCATCGTCAAGGCGATCCGGGCGCAGGCGGCGGCGCTGGACTACGCGCCGCCGTTCCAGATGGGCCATCCGCGCGCCTTCGACCTGGCGGCGCGGCTGGCCGCCATGCTGCCGGGCGACCTCGACCACGTGTTCTTCACCAATTCCGGCTCGGAGGCGGTCGACACCGCGCTGAAGATCGCCATCGCCTACCAGCGCACGATCGGCCAGGGCACGCGCCAGCGGCTGATCGGACGCGAGAAGGGCTATCACGGCGTCGGCTTCGGCGGCATCTCGGTCGGCGGCATGGTCAAGAACCGCATGTTCTTCGGCAGCCTGCTGAGTGGCGTCGATCACCTGCCGCACACCCACGACCTGGAGCACAACGCCTTCAGCCGCGGCCAGCCGGAGTGGGGCGCCCATTTCGCCGACGAGCTGGAGCACCTGGTCGAGCTGCACGATGCCTCGACCATCGCCGCGGTGATCGTCGAGCCGTTCGCCGGCTCCGCCGGCGTCATCCTGCCGCCCAAGGGCTATCTGGAGCGGCTGCGCGAGATCTGCGACCGCCACGGCATACTGCTGATATTCGACGAGGTGATCACCGGATTCGGCCGCCTGGGCGCGTCCTTCGCGACGGAGTATTTCGGCGTGCTGCCCGACATCATCACGTGCGCCAAGGGGCTGACCAGCGGCGCCGTGCCGATGGGTGCGGTGTTCGTGCGCAAGCCGATCTACGACGCCTTCATGCACGGGCCGGAAGAGGCAATCGAGCTGTTCCACGGCTACACCTATTCCGCCCATCCGCTGGCCTGCGCCGCCGCGCACGGGGCGCTGGACACCTACCAGGAGGAGGGGCTGTTCCAGCGGGCGGCGGAGATGGCGCCCTATTGGGAGGACGCGATCCATTCGCTGAAGGGTGAGCCGCACGTGATCGACCTGCGCAACCTCGGACTGGTCGGCGCGGTGGAGCTGGAGTCGATCCCCGGCAAGCCGACCAAGCGGGCGGTCGACGTGTTCCTGAGGTGCTACGAGGACGGCGTGCTGGTTCGGACCACCGGCGACATCGTGGCGCTGACTCCGCCGCTGATCATCGAGAAGGACCAGATCGACCGCCTGATCGACGGGATTCGCAGCGCGCTGCGCGCGATCTGAAAGCGCAGCGCGGACCGCCCGCCGCCCCGGCGGTCCCCTAGCCCGCATCTCTCACGCTGGCCATGGCCTGCGCGGCGCTGTCGCGCCGACAGGGCAGGAACGCCGCGCGGCATAGGCCATGGCCAGTGTGAGAGATACGGGCTACGCAGCGCCGACATCGGTCGTTCGTGCGTGAGTGCGGCCGCGCCCGGCGTCGGTCGCGACGGTGCGGCGACATTTTCGGAAATTTTCGATTTGTCCAAACGAAACCGCGCCGGACCGGGTCCCGGACTTGTCATCGAATCGCTTGGAAATTGTAACGTTATCGAGTATTTTCCGGCCAGGAGGGCGATCATGCACATCGAATCCAAGGTTTCGGAGGGACACGTCATTTGTTGCGAAATGGGCCATACTTTTGTAGCAAAGTTGCGCGGCCCCAGCGTGGAATGCCCCAAATGCGGCCGGACGGCCCTGTCGGCCGAGCTGGCGACCGCCTATCTGCTTGAGCATCAGGCCTCGCCGGCATTGGCGACCAGCGACTGATCCGCACTGCGGCGATCGGGCGATCGGGCCCGGGCGGCAGCGACCACTCGGGTCTTATATTCGGTTCGCCGCGGCGCACGCCACTATTTGACCCGATCAACTGATAGATTGACGACAGCTTTGCACGCCGCGCGTGTCGCCGACGCGCCAATCGGTCTTGGGGCTGTCTGGGCGGGTATTGTGGCAGGCCACGCAGCTTTCGCCCATGCGCACAGCCGTCGCGCCTGTTCCCTTGCCGATGGCGGGCCGAACTCCGTATGGTGGTGCGGTGCCAACGGTGGGTGGGGCGCGCATGGGCTTGCTGAATTTCCAGTTCGGCGGAGTGATCGGGCTGCTGTTGCTCGCCCTGTGGATCTGGGCGCTGGTGGGGATCCTGCGGACCCGGTCCGACACCGCGACCAAGGTACTGTGGATCCTTTTCATCGCGGTCCTGCCGCCGGTCGGGCCGATCGTCTGGCTGCTGTTCGGACCGCGCCGGCGGCGCTGGCGGCGCGCCTGACGGGCGGCCGGCGCCATGCAGGTACATCTCTGCGAGCTGCCCGACCGGATGCACCCGGTCAGCGCCTATTTCCTCCATCTGTACACTGTCGGGAAGATGGACGAGGCGGTGTTCCTCAGATTCTTCTCGCTCCCCAATTCGGACTATATCCCACTGGCCCGCTGCCTGGTCGACATGTTCCACGCGCTCGGCGTGGGCGGCGGATAGCGGCTTCGGCACTGCTGTTCCGACTCCGCCAATTGGACTCCTCGTCCTGTCATTAGAGCAGGTCGCGCAGGCGGTACCACAGCATCGCCAGGACCAGCGCCGGCGTGCGGAGCGCGCCGCCGCCGGGGAACGGACGGTGCGGGATGCGGGCGAACACGTCGAAACGCTCGGCGGTGCCGGCGATCGCCTCGGCCATCAGCCGGCCGGCGAGCCCGGTCAGGGCGACGCCGTGCCCGGAAAAGCCCTGGGCGAAGAAGACGTTCGGCGCGACCCGGCCGAAATGCGGCAGGCGGCTGACGGTGATCGCCACATGACCGCCCCAGACATAGTCGATCCGCACCGCCGCCAGGCTCGGGAAATAGCGCGACATGGTCCGTTTGAGCGACCGCGCCAGGTCGGGCCGGTCCACCGTCGAGTAGCTGACGCCGCCGCCGAACAGCATGCGGTGGTCGGCCGACAGCCGATAGTAATTGAGCACGAAGTTGACGTCGGCGACCGCGACTCCCGCCGGGATCAGCGCCGCCGCGCGCGCGCCTCCCAGCGGCTCGGTGGCGATGATCGAGGTGCCGACGGGCATGATCTTCCGCCGCATCGCGCGGCCGGCGGCGGGCGACAGGGCGGGCAGGTAGGCGTTGCCCGCCAGCGCCGCGAATCGCGCCCGCACGTCGCCTTGGGCGGTGCGGGCGACGACCGTCGGCCCGTCGCCGTCCAGACGCTCGACCGGCGACCGTTCGAAGATGCGCACGCCGGCGGCCTCGGCCGCCGCGGCCAGCCCCAGCGCGTAGTTGAGCGGGTGCAGTTGGCCGCCGCCATCGTCGACCAGCCCGCCGACATAGTGCGGGCAGGCGACGATGTCGCGGACCGCCTCGGCATCGACCAGCCGCGCCCGCCGATAGCCATAGGCGGCCCAGTCGTCGGCGGTGTGCCGCAGCTCGTCGAGGTGGCGCCGCTTGATCGCCGCCAGCAGATAGCCCCATTTCAGGTCGCAGCCGATGGCGTGGCGGGCGACCCGGTCGCCGATGATCGCCTTGGCCTCCTCGTTCATGTCCCACAGCGCGCGCGCGCCGTCGCCACCGATCAACCGGGCGATCTGGCCCATCGACCTGTTGTAGCCGCCGACGATCTGTCCGCCGTTGCGCCCCGACGCGCCCCAGCCGACCCGCCGCGCCTCCAGCAGGACGACGTCGTAGCCGGTCTCCGCCAGGGTCAGCGCCGTCGACAGGCCGGTGAATCCGCCGCCGACCACGACGACGTCGCAGCGCCGCTCGCCGTCCAGCGGCGGACGGTCGGGGTGCGGGTTGGCGGTCGCGGCGTACCACGACCGCACCGCCGCCGAGTCGGGCGACATCATGGGGTCAGGCCGGCGTCATGGCATCAGCTTGAGCGGGCGATCACGCAGACAGCCGGACCCGCCCCGATCGGGGGTGCCGGGCACGGCATGTCAGAAGGGCAGACTCACGGTCCAGTCGACATGGTCCAGCGTTCCCTCCGCCCGCACGATCGGCCAGCCGCAGCCGCCGGGCAGGACGGCGGCGATCAGCATTGCGGCGGCCACGGGCAGGGCGCGCATCCGCCGCATCGGCCCGAGCGGGCCGGCGGCGGCCGGCTCAGCCAAGCAGGACACCCTGATAGGCCAGCGGCACCTGCATCGGCGCCAGGACCAGCGGCGCGACGTACCAGGCGCCCGGGTCGCAGAGGCTGCGGCTGCGGCGCCAGGCAGACAGGATGATCGCGCTGGAGACGACGAAGTGGGCCACGGCCACCGCCGCCCTCGACGGCTCTGCCATCTCCGACGGCGTCTGCTCTGGCCCGGCAGACGACTCCGCTGACACGCTCATCGCTTGCCTCACTCCGGTCGATGCCTTCCATCCGGCGACCCCGGCCGGACGCCAGCTGACACGTGGCTGGAAGCCTAGCGCGCGCCGCGCCGCCGCGCAACGCCGCCCGGCGCCGCGTTGCCCGCCGTCAAACCGGACTACTCGCGCCGGCCACAGTCCGCGTCGCGTCTAGCCCGCACTTCTCACACTGGCCACCGCGCGCACCGTGGCCAGTGTGGGAAGTGCGGGTTAACCCAGTGTTAGGCGCTCGCCGCGCAGAATGTGGCGCGGGGCCATGGCCGCCGGGTCACTCCGCGCGTGCAACGAGCTAAGGTGAATCGCCGTGAAACTGGATCGCACCATGTTGATTTCGCTGCTCGGTCAACTCGGTAAGGAGAACGAACACGAAGTCCTCAATGCCGCGAAGAAGATCACCGGTCTGCTGCGCGAGCACAACGTCCAGTGGCACGACGTCGTCGAACCGGAGGGCGATTTCCGGCCCAAGACCAAGGAAAAGCTGCAGCAGCTCGACGCCGGCCGCAACCTGATGAAGGCGTCCGACGACCTGCCGGCTTTCCTCGATCTCCGCGAGAGCTTCTTCAACCAGGAACTGACGATGAAGGAGTTGAACAAGCTCAACTACTTCCACGAACTCTATATCGGCGCGCGGACCGCCCAGAAGAAGGAATACTTCTAGCCCGCACTTCTCACACCTGGCCGCCCGCTCACGCCTTCTGCAGGTACCACTCGTATTCCAGCGGCGTGATCGCGGCCAGGAACCGGTCGCGCTCGGCGCGCTTCAGCGCCAGATAGGCGGCAAGGAAATCCGGCCCTAGATAATCGGCGTACACCGCGGACCGGGCGAGCCGGTCCAGCGCGTCGAACCATGACGACGTCAAGGCATGCGGCACATTGGCATAGGCGTTGCCCGACGTCGGCGGTCCCGGGTCGAGCCGGCCGGCGAGACCGTGATGGGCGCCCGCCAGCACCGCCGCCATCACCAGGTAGAGGTTGCCGTCGGCGCCGGCCACGCGGTGCTCGACGCGGCGGTCGCGCGACGGCCCCGCCGGGATGCGCAGCGCGCAGCTGCGGTTGTTGACCGCCCAGGTCGGCGCGTGCGGCGCATAGCTGTTCGGCTGGAAGCGGCGGAACGCGTTGGCGTTCTGCGCGAACAACGCCATGCCGTCGGCCATGGTCGCGGCCAGGCCACCGATGGCGTGGCGCAGCGCCGGAGTGCCGGCCGGGTCGTCGGCGGCGAAGACGTTGCGGCCGTGGCCGTCGCACAGGCTCAGATGGATGTGCAGCCCGTTGCCCGACAGGTCGGGGTAGGGCTTGGCCATGAACGTCGCGGCGATGCCGTGGCGGTGCGCCACGCCCTTGACCGCGCGCTTGAACAGCGTCGCCTCGTCGCAGGCGCGGACCGGGTCGTCGCCGTGGCGCAGGTTGATCTCGTACTGGCCGGGGGCGTATTCCGACACCGCCGCGTCGACCGGGATCCCCTGGTCGCCGGCGGCGCGGTCGACGTCGTCCAGCAGGTCGGCGAAATCATACAGCTCGTCGATGCCGTAGACCTGGGTGGTGGTCTGCCGCCGGCCGGTGTCGGGCGACTTCGGCGGCTGCGGCGCGCCGTCGGCGCGGCGGCGGCGGTCGATCAGATAGAACTCCAGCTCGATCGCCACGACCGGGTACAGGCCGTCGTCGGCCAGCCGGTCGACCACGCGGCGCAGCGCCGCGCGCGGGTCGGCGAAGAACGGCGCGCCGTCCGCCTCGCGCATCGCCAGCAGCACCTGGCCGGTCGGCCGAGGCGCCCACGGCACCGGCCTCAGGGTGCCCGGGACGGGCAGGCACGGCCGGTCGGCGTCGCCCTCGCTCAGGCCCAGCCCGGTCGCCTCCACGGTGGTTCCGGTGATGTCGGTGGCGTAGACCGATCCGGGGAACACCAAGCCGTCGCCGAACAGGCCGGCCAGGCCGCGGGCCGGCACCTTCTTGCCGCGCAGCACACCGCAGGTGTCGGGAATCAGGGCGTCGATCTGCCGGATGTCGGGATGGTCGGCGAGGAAGCGCGCGACCTCGCCGTCATTTTCGGGGGCGGCGAGCCGCGGGCGCGTCGTGCGGGGCATGCGGACGGTACGGGCGTGGTGACGGTGCGCGGCCATCCTCGCCACCCGATCCGATCTGTCAAGCGGCGCCGTGCGGCGGCGGCGCGCCGGGCTTGAGGGACGCCGCCGGCGGCCCGGGCGGCCGCTCGGCTCTGACGACCGGGGCCGGCCATGAAAGGCCGATCGGATTGGCGGCCCGGCAGGCCGGTTTCGGATCAGAAAGCGGACGTTCGAGGATCACGGTGTGAACGGTGAAAAGTGACCCGAA
>JAZFQW010000324.1:0-2234 GCA_036445335.1 Alphaproteobacteria bacterium
GTTCCCTTGTCCGCTCGCTGCGTTGCGCTCCGCTTGCGGTGCGCAGGCACCGCGGCGCGAACCGCGCCTGACGAGCGGACAAGGGAACCCGGTCAAATGGGTCACTATCAGCGATCCTTGGTATTAGTCGTCGGCGGGCTCGACTGTGACCGTGGCGCCGGGCCGCACGTTGGCGAGTTGCCGCACGTCGTCGCGCGCGTGGCCCCAGATATTGCACGGGCTGGCCAGTCGGATTTCGTCGCCCTGCGAGATCGGCGTCGGCCCGAAGCCGATCGCGATCGCGTCGCCGTCGGTCCAAAATGCGAGCTCGCCGGGCTCGACGACGCCCTTGGCGTCGGCCTCTCGCGGCACGCTGACCGGGGTGAAGAAATAGACCTCCTGGCCCCAGACATTCGCCGCGGCGGAAAACGGCGCCGCGTCGGCCAGCGCCGCCGCCGTCGGCGTATCCAGCAGCTCGGCGCGGATTGTGACGCCGCCAAGGGTGATCTTCAGTCCTGGCATGTGAGGTCTCCCGTTAGCCCGCATCTCTCACACTGGCCGCAGTCTGCGCGGCAAGTGTGAGAGATGCGGGCCTGTCGACGGCGTCGGCCACCGGCGCCGTCGCGGGGGCCAGCGCGGCCAGGGCCTCCGGCCGGGGGCCGCCGGTGGCCCAGTCGAGCAGCTCGACGGTGTGGACGATCGGAATCGCGGTGGCGCCGGCGATCTGGATCATGCAGCCGATATTGCCGGTGGCGATCAGGTCGGGGACGGTGCTCTCGATATTGTCCACCTTGCGCCGGCGCAGCCGGTCCGCCAGGACCGGCTGCAGCAGGTTGTAGGTGCCCGCCGAGCCGCAGCACAGATGCCCCTCGGGCACCGCCGCGACCGCGAACCCGGCGTCGCTCAGCAGCGCCTCCGGCTGCGCGGTGATCTTCTGGCCGTGCTGCATCGAGCATGCGGAATGGTAGGCGACGCGATGTCCGGTCGCGACCACCGGCGCCGCCAGCCCCAGCTCTGCCATGAACTCGGTGACGTCGCGCGCAGCGGCGGAGACGGCCGCCGCCCGCCCGGCCCACTCGGCGTCCGCGCGGAGCATGAAGCCGTAGTCCTTCACCGTCGTGCCGCAGCCGGACGTATTGATGACCACCGCGTCCAGCCCCGGTCCGCCGAACGCGGCCATTTCGCGGCTCCACGCCGCGATGTTGGCCTCGGCGGAGCGGTGGGCCCGCGCCGCCTTGCCCATGTGGTGGGTCAGCGCGCCGCAGCAGCCGGCGCCCTTGGCGACCACCACCTCGACGCCGTGGCGGGTCAGCAGCCGCACCGTCGCCTCGTTGATCTGGGGCGCCAGCGCCGGTTGGGCGCAGCCGGTCATCAGCGCGACCCGCTTGCGCCGCGGCCCTTCCGCCGCGATCACCTGCGGCCGGTCGACCGGGCTGCGGCGCGGCAGGCGGCGCGGCGCCAGCGCCAGCATCGCCCTCAGCCGGGCCGGCAGCAGGCGCGCGAACGGCCGCCCGGCGATCGCCGCCAGCAGCGCCAGCCGGAAGCGGAACGGGCTGGGCAGCACGACGGCCAGCAGGTCGCGCAGCAGGCGGTCGGCCAGCGGCCGGGTGTGGGTCTGCTCGACATGGGCGCGGGCGTGGTCGACCAGGTGCATGTAGTGGACACCCGACGGGCACGTCGTCATGCACGACAGGCACGACAGGCAGCGGTCGAGATGCTTGACCACCGGCGCCGACGCCGGCCGCCCGCTCTCGAACATGTGCTTGATCTGGTAGATCCGGCCGCGCGGGCTGTCCAGCTCGTCGCCCAGAAGCGCGTAGGTCGGGCAGGTCGCCAGGCAGAAGCCGCAATGCACGCAGGCGCGCAGGATCTTCTCGCTGTCGGCCATCGCCGCGTCGGCCAGCTGCGCCAGGGTGAAGTTTGTCTGCATGGTCGGATATCGGGGCCTCGCTTATACCAAGGATCGCTGATAGTGACCCATTTGATGACGCGCGGCGGCCCGCCGGGCCGGCGCGGGACGCGCGGGCCTAGCCCGAAATGGCGCCGGTGGACGCCGCGCGACCCTTCCCCCATCGGGCCGACGGCACCCGCCGGACGCGGGGCATCCCACGTTGAATACCCTGGCGGCACCATAGGCCGGCAGCGGCCGGCGCGCGTTGACCTGGATCAGCCTCGGCGCGTCATGCGTCGACTGGTTGGCGGCTTGCCCTCGCGAAACCGCGCCGTTACCGTCGCGACAGCGCGCGATGCGGAGC
>JAZFQW010000325.1:0-2053 GCA_036445335.1 Alphaproteobacteria bacterium
GCATCACCATGAAGGAGCTCGGAGACCGCTGGGCAGAGCACATTGCGCGAACGATGCGCCGGCCGGCCGCGGCGATCGTCGCCGTCCTCGCCCTGGCGCTCGTCGCCGGGTGCGGCCAGCGCGCCACCGAGGCGCGGCTGCTGCTGGACGACATCGCCGCCGGCTACGGCCCGTCGGAATTGAAGGCGGCAACGCCGGCGCCATATCGGCGCGCGGTGTCGTGGACGATCGACGGCCGCCCCGGCGACGGGCATCTCTATACCAACGGCGTTGAGGCTCTCGGGCGGCTGGTCCTGGTGCCCGGGTTGAGCGAGCAGGGCATCGACGATTCGCGCCTGGTGGCGCTGGCGCAGTCGCTCACCCGCGCCCGGTTCGTCGTGCTGGTGCCCGACCTCGCCCGCCTGCGGCAGTTCCGAGTCGCCGCGACCGACGCGCGCGAGATCGCCGATGCCGCGGCGGCGCTGGCGACGATGGCGGTGCCCGAGGCCGCGCCCGGCCCGGTCGGCGTCGCCGCCGTCTCGTACGCCGTGGCGCCGGCGGTGCTGGCGGCACTGGAGCCCGACATGACGGACACGGTCGCCTTCGTCGTCGGAATCGGCGGCTACCACGACATCGTCGCGGCGGTGACCTACGTGACGACGGGACGATACCGCGACGGCCCCGACGCGCCGTGGCGGACCGGCCGGCCGAACCCCGCCGCCAAATGGTGGTTCGCCGAGCTGAACGCCTATCGCCTGGGCGATCCGGCCGACCGCGACGGCCTGACGGCGATCGCCCGGCGCCGGCGGACCGACCCGGCGGCGGCGATCGACGACCTGCTGGCGCGGCTCGGGCCGGACGGCCGGGCGATGCTGGCGCTGCTGGAGAACACCGACCCCGACGCCACGCCGGCGCTGATCGCCGCGCTGCCCCGGCGCCTGCAGGCGGATTTCTCCGCGCTGTCGCCGGCCACCCGCGACCTCACCCGCCTGCGCGCGCGGCTGATCCTGATCCACGGCCGCGACGACCCAGCGATCCCGGCGACCGAAAGCGTCGCCCTGGCCGCGGCGGTCCCCGACGGCCACGCCGACCTGTACGTGCTCGGCGGGCTCGACCATGTCGACCTGCTGAAGCGGCCCGGCCTGTTCGATCGGCTGGCGCTGTGGCGGGCATCGTGCGCGGTATTGGCGGAACGCGACCGGATCGTCCCGGCGGACGCCGTATTGCGCTGATCGACGTTCGCCCAATGCGCCATATACCGGTGGATTCTTTTAAGAGTTGGTGGGCGCCAGTCCTATGGTGGAGGTCAAGGGCGCCGCCGATATCGTCGAGACGATGACGGCGGAGGCCTTGCGCCACTGAGCGCGGGCTAATCTTCGGCGCTATAGACCTCGCTCTCGGCGCCCAGATAGCTGTTCCAGGCGAACCAGTAGGCGATGTGGCCGGGGACCCGGGAGAGCCTCGTGCCGTCCGGTCCGGTGAGCGCCTCTTCGCCGATCTGCCAGTAGCCGCCGCCGCTCTTGAGCTGGCTTGCGTCCTCTGCCGCCTCGAAGCTTCTCCCGCCCCGGTCGTAGGCGCGCACGGTGCGTGTTGCCGCGTCACCGACCAGGACAATCTGGCGCTGGCCCACGCTGTCGTTGATCACGGCGCCGCCTGCGAAGGCCTCGATCGGCCAGGCCTTGGACGCGGCGACGTCGCGGATGCCGAAGACGTAGTCCTTCTGCCGGAACAGCGCTTCATCGACGCTGGTCGGAAACATGAGATCGGGGCTGGCGAAGTAGTCGCGATAGACCACGCCGGAGCCGTAGTCGCGGCGATGGCCGGTCTCAAGCGAGAGCACGCGGCTGTCGGGATGGGTCCTACGCCACTCGGCCCAGCTGGTGATGGCGACGGGGCGGATTTTGAGTTCGATGCCGCTGTTGACCAAGGGACCCGCCACGGGACTTCCCGTGAACTGGTTCCAGAGGCTGTCGGTCTCGCGGTCGAACATTAGCTTGTTGGAGCGGTAGAGCAGGCCCGAGGAGCCGAAGACCAGAGGCCGATCGCGGCCCTCCACCTGGGTCTCGAAGAGTAT
>JAZFQW010000326.1:0-3730 GCA_036445335.1 Alphaproteobacteria bacterium
CGGCGGGCACGACGGCCAGGTGCGCGGTGTTCCGTCGCAGGGGTCCCGGTATCCTCCCGATGGCGCAATTGACGGCGGTGGCCGGCCGGGGAGGGGCCGCTGGCCGGGTGGCGCGGCTGCCGCTATACAGTCGGGCCATGACGACGACCGACATCGAGCTCGCCGAGCGGCGGCTCAGCCTGACCGCGGTGGCGGCGGGAATCAGCATCGGCATGACGCCGCCGCCGGTCGCCCTGGCCATGGTGGCTTGGGACCCAAACGGCCTGATCCTGCTGCTCGCAGGCAACGCGGCGTTCCTGGCGGCGGCGCTGAGATGGCGCGAACGGGCGGCGGGCGAGGCCGACATTGAGGCCGAGGTTGAGGGCGATGCCGAGGCTGAGGCGAGCGACTGAGCGATGGAGTGGACCGACGACGCGGTGGTGCTGTCGACCCGGCGGCACGGCGAGAGCGGGCTGATCGTCATGCTGCTGGCGCGCCGGCACGGCCGCCATGCCGGTCTGGCGCGCGGCCACAAGCTGCGCGCCGCGCTGCAGCCGGGCACCCTGGTCCAGGCGCGCTGGCGGGCGCGCCTGGCGGAGCATCTGGGGAGCTACGCGCTGGAGCCGGCGACCAGCACCTCCGCGCCGCTGATCGACGACCCGCTGCGCCTGGCCGCGCTGTCCGCCGCCTGCGCCCTGGTCGAGGCCGCGCTGGCCGAGCGCCAGCCCCATCCGCCGGTCTATGATGGGCTGGTCGCCGTGCTGGAGGCGCTGTCCGGGGACTTCTGGGACGCCGCCTACGTGCAGTGGGAGGTCGGGCTACTGGGCGCGCTGGGCTTCGGCCTCGACCTGCGGCGCTGCGCCGCCACCGGGCGCAACGACGAGTTGGCCTTCGTCAGTCCGCGCACCGGGCGAGCGGTGTCGCTGTCGGCCGGCGAGCCGTACCGCGACCGGCTGCTGGCGCTGCCCGGCTTCCTAGTCGGCCGCGGCGCCGCCGACCCGCCATCGGTCGCCCAGGGCCTGGAGCTGACCGGCCATTTCCTCGAGCGCCATCTGCTGGGGCAGTTCCATTTGGCCGTGCCCGCGGCACGCCAGCGGTATGTGGAACGGTATCGCAAGATGGCCACAATATCTGGTATGGTCGCCGGCACATGAGCAAGACCTCCCAGCCCGCCGATCCGGCCCAGAACATCCTGCCGATCCCGCTCGCCCAGGCGCTCGGCGAGCGCTATCTGAGCTATGCCCTGTCGACGATCACGGCGCGCTCGCTGCCCGACGTGCGCGACGGGTTGAAGCCGGTGCACCGGCGGCTGCTGTTCGCCATGCGCCAGCTTCGCCTCAATCCGGGGACTCCGCCGAAGAAGGCCGCCCGCGTGGTCGGCGACGTGATCGGCAAGTTCCATCCCCATGGCGACACCTCCGTTTACGACGCGCTGGTGCGGCTGGCGCAGGACTTCGCGCAGCGCTATCCGCTGATCGACGGGCAGGGCAATTTCGGCAACATCGACGGCGACAACGCCGCCGCCATGCGGTATACCGAGGCGCGGCTGACCGAGGTCGCCGCGGCGCTGCTGGACGGCATCGACGAGGATGCCGTCGACTTCCGCCCGACTTACGACGAGGACGGCGACGAGCCGGTGGTGCTTCCGGCCAACTTCCCCAACCTGCTGGCCAACGGTGCCCAGGGCATCGCGGTCGGCATGGCGACGTCGATTCCGCCGCACAATGCCGGCGAGCTGTGCGACGCACTGCTGCACCTGCTCGACCGCCCCGACGCCACGGTGGCCGACCTGATGGCGTTCGTGCCGGGCCCGGACCTGCCGACCGGCGGCGAGCTGGTCGAGCCGCGCGAGACGGTCCTGGAGGCCTACCGGACCGGCCGCGGCGGGTTCCGCGTCCGCGCCCGCTGGGAGGTCGAGAAGCTGGCCCAAGGCCAATACCAGATCGTGGTCACCGAGATCCCGTACCAGGTACAGAAATCCCGGCTGGTCGAGAAGATCGCCGACCTGCTCAACGCCCGCAAGCTGCCGCTGCTGGGCGACGTGCGCGACGAATCGGCGGAGGACGTGCGCCTGGTGCTGGAGCCGAAGAGCCGCAATGTCGACGCCGACATGCTGATGGAGCACCTGTTCCGCCAGACCGACCTGGAGGGCCGCATCGCCCTCAACATGAACGTACTGGACGCCGCCGGCGTGCCGCGGGTGATGACCCTGAAGGAGGTGCTGGCTTCGTTCCTGGAGCACCGGCACACCGTGCTGGTGCGCCGCACCCGCCATCGCCTGGCCAGGACCGAGCACCGGCTGGAGGTGCTGGACGGCTACCTGATCGCCTATCTCAACATCGACGAGGTGATCCGCATCATCCGCGAGGAGGACGACGCCAAGGCCGGGCTGATCGCGGCTTTCGCGCTGACCGAGGTGCAGGCCGACGCCGTCCTGAACATGCGCCTGCGTGCCCTGCGCAAGCTGGAAGAGTTGGAGATTGGCAAGGAGCACAAGGCGCTGACCCGGGAGCGGACGGCGCTGCGCCGACTGCTGAAGGATTCCGACGAGCGCCGCGGCGTGCTGGCGCGCGAGATCGGCGAAATCAACGAGCGGTTCGGCCTCGACACCAAGCTCGGCCGCCGGCGCACGGTCATCGGCAAGCCCCCGTCCGCTGTCGTGGTGCCGCTGGAGGCGCTGGTCGAGCGCGAGCCGATCACCGTGTTCCTGTCGCAGAAGGGCTGGATCCGCAGCGTCCGCGGCCACCAGACCGACACCACGGAGGTCAAGTACAAGGAGGGCGACCGCGCCAAGATCGTGCTGCACGCCGAGACCACCGACAAGCTGCTGCTGTTCGCCACCACCGGCCGGTTCTACACCCTGGCGGCGGACAAGCTGCCGCGTGGCCGCGGCTTCGGCGAGCCGGTGCGGCTGATCGCCGAGCTCGGCAACGACGCCGACGTGGTGGCGCTGGTCAGGCACGACGCGCAAGGCCGGCTGCTGGTCGCCAGCGGCGACGGCCGCGGCTTCGTCGTCCGCGAGGCCGACGTGATCGCCCAGACCAAGACCGGCCGGCAGGTGCTCAACGTCGCCGGCGCGGTCGAGGCCAAGGCGTGCGTGGGCGCGGCCGGCGACACCGTGGCGGTGATCGGCGACAACCGCAAGCTGGCGTGCTTCCCGCTCTCGGAAGTACCGGAGATGGCGCGCGGCCGAGGCGTCATCCTGCAGCGCTACCGCCAGGGCGGCTTGTCCGACCTGACCGTGTTCGCCGCCGCCGACGGCCTGTCGTGGCGCTTGGGCGACCGCACCCGCACCGAGACCGACCTCACACCATGGCTCGGCCGCCGCGCCGCCGCCGGCCGCCTGCCCCCCAAAGGCTTCCCGAAGTCGAACAGGTTTGCGTAGGGCGTGTGTGCTCAATACTGCGTCATGCCACGGCTCGACCGTGGCATCCATTGCGCCGCCGGCACCGGCGGATGAATGGATCGCCCGGTCGAGCCGGGCGATGACGGAACCGGGGCTGAGAGGCCAGCAGGCTGACCGGCGCGGATGCCGGGTCTCCATGGCACTGCGGCAGGCGCAAGAAGACCGGCCCCGCACCCATTCACCCGTTCGCTTCCGGACGGACACCCGGCCGCGATGGGCACGATCACTGGGACGACCAGTTATTCGGTCATGCTGGGTGGTCAGGCCGCCAGGGGAACGGCCCCATCCACATATCGAGCATGACACGCCAGACATTCAACGGCAGCCATTCATCATACCCGGCCC
>JAZFQW010000327.1:0-4053 GCA_036445335.1 Alphaproteobacteria bacterium
TGATCTACGGCAATATCGGCGCCCCCGACCGGCTCGACTTCACGGTGATCGGCCCGACGGTCAATTACGCCAGCCGGATGGAGCAGATGTGCAAGACGCTGTCGAAGCCGGTGCTGGCGTCGGCCGCGTTCGCCGCCGCCAGCGACCAGCCGCTGGTGGGCCTGGGCCGCCACGCCCTGCGCGGCATCGACGCCCCCGCGGAACTGTTCACCACGCCGGAGTTCGGGTAGGGGGTGGACTCAACAACGTCGGCAGAGTTGAGCTCCGAGCGGCGCTCCGGCCGACCGTCAACAGCCGGGACGCAACACTCGATCGGTCTACCTGCATATACATGGATCTCCGCCAGCGACCCGGTTCGACACTTGGTCATGTGGACGGCGTCAGAGAAAGTGTCGTCTCAACTGTCCCCGCCGAGATGCTTCCGGAAGCAGATGACACGCTCCGTTTCGGTAAATCCCCATGCCGCGTGCGCACGATGAGATGGCCCATTTTCGAGATCGGCGTCGGAACAGAGTTCGGCGTAGCCCTGCGCGACGAGCCGTTTCACGATATGGCTGACCAGAGCGGCGCCGACCCTGCGACGCCGCGACTCCGGGTGGACCCAGATTCCCTCCAGGAACGGGACGGGTTGCGCCGTACAGCCGTTGGCATAGTCGCGGATCGAGATTTCGGCGAATCCCACGGCCGCGCCATCGACAGTGGCTGCCCGATAACCAAAGTGCCGTTCGCTCGCCAGCATGCGGTCGATATCGACGAGATGGTCTTTGCGACCGATGTCCGGCCAGAGCGCCATGCGCATATCGGCCCAATCCGGTCGATCCCTCTCGCCCATTTCTTCGACATCGATTCTCATGATCGTCGCCTCATAGAGTCGGCTGCCGGGAACGCCCACTCACGATCGCCAGTGGCCGTTCTCGACAAGTCTCCCCTCGCACCACAGTTGGGCTAGATCCAACACCAACGCTCTTTGTGAGTACACATCCGAACGCCTATCATAGGACCGGATCGAGCGGTCACGGAGGTCCCATGAGCGTGTTGCCACAAGTACCGCTGGACGGCTACCGCGCGTACACGCCAGACGAGATGCAGCGGCGCGCCGAGGCGTTCTACGCCGACATCCGCCGCCGCCGCACCGTCCGCGACTTTGCCGACGGGGCGGTGCCGCGGCCGGTGATCGACACTTGCATCCGCGCCGCCGGGACCGCGCCGTCGGGCGCCAACATGCAGCCCTGGCACTTCGCCGTGGTCGGCGACGCGGGGCTGAAACGCCGCATCCGCGAGGCGGCGGAGGCCGAGGAGCGCGCGTTCTATGGCGGCCGCGCCAGCGACGAATGGCTGGCGGCGCTGGCGCCGCTGGGCACCACCGCCGACAAGCCGTTCCTGGAGACCGCGCCGTGGCTGATCGTGGTGTTCCAGCAGACTTACGGGCTCGACGCCGCGGGCGAGCGGGTCAAGCACTACTATGTCCAGGAAAGCGTTGGCATCGCGACGGGGTTCCTGATCGCCGCCCTGCACCACGCCGGTCTGGCCACGCTGACTCATACGCCGAGCCCGATGAAGTTCCTCGGCGAGCTGCTCGGCCGCCCGGTCAACGAGCGGGCGGTGATGATCCTGGTCGCCGGCCATCCGGCGGCGGACGCCACCGTGCCGGCGATCGCCAAGAAGCCGCTGGACGAGATCGCGAGCTTCTTCTGATGCCGCTGCATTTCACAGAGGACGAGTTGGCCGACCGCCGGCGGCGGGCCTGCGACGCCATGGCGGCGCGCGGCCTCGACGGGCTGCTGCTGTTCCGCCAGGAGAGCCTGTACTACCTGACCGGCTTCGACACCTTCGGGTACGTGTACTTCCAGTGCCTGTACCTGGGCGCCGACGGCGCGATGACCCTGCTGACCCGCGCGCCCGACCTGCGCCAGGCGCGTTTCACCTCGGTCATCGACGACGTCCGCGTGTGGGTCGACGAGGCCGGCGCCACGCCGGAGGACGCGCTGACGGCGATCCTGCGGGAACGCGGCGCCGGCGGGTCGCGGCTCGGCGTCGAATGGCACGCCTACGGCCTGACCGCGCAGCTCGGCTTTCGCCTGGCGGCGGCACTCGATGGGGTCTGCGGGCTCGACGACGCCTCGGACCTGGTCTCGCGTTTGCGGCTGGTGAAAAGCGCGGCGGAGCTGGCGTATGTGCGGCGCGCCGCGGCACTGGCCGACGCGGCGTACGACGAGGCGGTCCGCCTGGCGGCGCCCGGCGCGTACGAGGGCGACATCCTGGCCGCCATGCACGGCGCGGTGTTCCGCGGCGGCGGCGGCGACCCGGCCAACGAGACGATCATCGGCTCCGGCCCCGGCGCGCTGATGTGCCGGTACTTCACCGGGCGCCGCCACCTGGCAGCCGACGACCAGCTGACCCTGGAGTTCGCCGGCGTCTACCGCCACTACCACGCCTGCCTGATGCGCACCATCCGAATCGGCGAGCCGCCGCTGCGCCAGCGCGCCATGCATGCCGCCGCGCTCAACGCGCTGGCGGCAGCCAAGGCGGCGCTGGGGCCCGAGCGGCCGATCGGCGCGGTGTTCGACGCCCACGCCGCCGTACTCGACGGCGCCGGCTTCGCGCCGCACCGGCTGAACGCCTGCGGCTACAGCCTGGGCGCGACCTATGCGCCGAACTGGATGGACTGGCCGATGCTGTTCCACGGCAACCCGGTCATGGCGGCGCCGGGCATGGTATTCTTCATCCACATCATCGTGTTCGACAGCGACGCCGGCCTGGCAATGACCACGGGCCAGACCGTCGAGGTCACCGACGACGGCTGCACGCCGCTGACTAACGCGCCGCTGGAACTGGTGGTGAAGTAGGTCCGATCGCGGAGTGTTCCGCGACCGGATCGGCCGAGAGGCCGTGGCCGGCCATAGCGGTGGCGCTACCCGGCCCGGAAGATCCTCAAACGCGGGTCGAGCACGTCGCGCAGGCCGTCGCCCAGCAGGTTGAGGCCCAGCACCGCCATGGCGATCGCCAGGCCGGGGAAGATCGCCAGGCCCGGCGCCAGGAACATGAAGGTTTGGGCGTCCAGCAGCATGCGGCCCCAGCTCGGCTGCGGCGGCCTTGTGCCCAGGCCGAGATAGCTCAGCGCCGCCTCCGCCAGGATGGCGATGGCGAACTGGATGGTGGCCTGGACGATCAGCGGGCTGGCCATGTTGGGCAGCACGTGGCGCAGCACCACGCCGAACCGGGTGCGCCCCAGCGCCAGCGCGGCGCGGATGAATTCGCGGCCATAGATTTGGAGCGCCGCGCCGCGGGCGACCCTGGCGAACACCGCGATGTTGAAGATACCGATGGCGGCCATCGAGTTGACCACGCCGGGCGACGTCAGCGCAGTGATCAGGATCGCCGACAGCACCGCGGGAAAGGCGAAGGTCAGGTCGACGACCCGGCCGATCGCCTCGTCGACCCAGCCGCCGCGGGCGGCCGCCAGCAGGCCGAGCGGCAGGCCGGCCGCCAGCCCGACCCCGACCGCGACGACGCCCACCGCGATCGAGTTCTGCGCTCCGACCATGATCAGCGACAGCACGTCGCGGCCGAAATGATTGGTCCCCAGCCAGTGCGCCGCGCTGGGTGCCTGCAGCTTGTCCGCCACCGCCACCGCGGCCACCGGATAGGGCGTCCACACCAAGCTGACCAGCGCCATCAACACCAGCAGCCCGGTAAGCCCGGCCCCCAGGGCCAGGTTGCGGTGGCCGAACAGCCAGACGACGTCGCGCACCGTCATCGCCGTCACCCCGCCCGGGGCCGCGGGTCGACGACGGCGTAGGCCAGGTCGACCACGAAGTTGACCACGACCACCATGGCGGTCAGCAGCACCACCACGTCCTTCACCACGATCAAGTCGCGCTGGATCACCGCCTGAAAGACCAGCCGTCCCAGTCCGGGCAGAAAGAACACGTTCTCCACCACGATGGCGCCGGCCATCAGGAAGGCGAACTGCAGCCCGACGATCGTCATCACCGGGATCAGCGCGTTGCGCAGCACGTGGCGCCGCAACACCGCGCCGCCGGTCAGGCCCTT
>JAZFQW010000328.1:0-7424 GCA_036445335.1 Alphaproteobacteria bacterium
TCGGTCAGGCCGATCGCCACCGGGCCAAACGGCCCGTCGTGCACCCCGTAACGGATATCCAGGCCCAGCCCGCGGGCCTTGAAGTCGCCGGGCGTCATCGCCTCGCACGCGACGAACAGGTCGTGCAGCCGGCCGGGTCCCGACAGGCCGACGTCGAGCGCCGTCCCCAGCACGCACTGGTCGTCGGCCAGCAGCCGCTTGGCGTGCTCCACCGTCAGATACTGGGCGAACCGCTTCGGGCTGATGCCGGCCCAGCGCTTGAAGACGCGCTGAAAGTGATGCGGGTGCAGGCCTGTGACGGCCGCCAGCTCGGCGAGCGAGAGCTGCTCGGGATGGTGGTCGACCAGATGGTGGATCGCCTTGGCGATCGCCGGGTTCTGCGGTTCGACGCCGATTTCAGCAGGCATGGCGGCGACGGGTTCGATGTCGGTCATGGCAAGACGCTCCGTTCGAGGTGCCCGATGTCTATGCCCCGGCGGGGCGGGCAACAACCCGATTGTTGCGATCGAATCGCCGCCGTATCGAGCTAGGCCCGTGCGGCGGCGATCCCATTGCGCTGCAGCTTGGCCAGCGCCGCACGCAGGGCCCGGGCGAAATCCAGCCTTTCCTTTGGCGACAGGAAGGCTCCGACGACCAGTGATCGCCCGTGGCTGGTCAGCGTCACCTGGCTTTGGTGCGCCGGCGGATCGTCCATCCTGACGCGCAGCCAATAGGGCTGAAACGACCAACGGCCGCGCACGCCGCCGACGCCGCCCCGTTCGACCGTCAGCTCTCGCTCGGTCAGGCGCACATTTTCATAGACCATGGCGCTGCGGTAGCTGTAGCGCAGGGCAAAATAGAGCACCGCCACGTCGAGCCCGTAGAAGCCGAAGATCGGCCATGCGCCGCTGAGAAAAAACGCGCCCCCGATCGCCAGGCTGACCGCCGAAAACGCGACCATCAGAATGACGAAACCGCGCCGGCTGAGGCTGCGATGCGGATGCAGGATGGCGTCGAACAGCACCCGGCGCTGGGCCGGACGGGCGGTCGCACCGGCGGCGTCGTCGCCTGGGGTCTGTACCGACATCGCCCCGGCACGATAGCGCAGTCGACCCGGCCGCAAAACCGCCGATCGCCGCAGCCGTCCCTTGCCAGCAGGCCGGACGCCGCTACAGTGCCGCCCCATGAAACCCGCCGAAGTCGACGAATTCTTCCGCCGCCTTGCCGCCGCCATACCCGACCCGCGTGGCGAGCTGGACTACCGCAACCCATTCACCCTGCTGGTCGCCGTCGTGCTGTCGGCGCAGGCGACCGACGCCGGCGTCAACCGTGCCACCGCGACGCTGTTTGGCGAGGTCGATACGCCCGCGGGCATGGTTCGGCTGGGCGAAGCGGGGCTGAAGCGTCACATCAAGTCGATCGGGCTGTTCAACACCAAGGCGAAGAACGTCGTCGCGCTGTCGCACGCCCTGCTGCGCGACCATGGCGGCGCGGTTCCGGACGACCGGGCGGCGCTGGAGGCGCTGCCGGGCGTCGGCCGCAAGACCGCCAACGTGGTGCTGAACGTCGCCTTCGGGCATCCGACCATCGCCGTCGACACCCACATCTTCCGGGTCGCCAACCGGACCGGCCTCGGCCGCGGCAAGACCCCTCAGGAGGTCGAGCGAATGCTACTGCGCCGCGTGCCGGGCACGTGGCGGCTGCACGCCCACCACTGGCTGATCCTGCACGGCCGGTATATCTGCAAGGCGCGCAAGCCGGACTGCCCCGGCTGCCTGGTCCGCGACCTGTGCGCGTACAAGGACAAGACCGCGCAGACCGCGGCCCGCATGAGAGATGCGGGCTAGCCCGACCGTCAGAGCCGCTCGGGGATCGCGCTCAGCTCGTCGGGGGCCGAGGCGATGCGGTCCCGCCGGACCACGCTGCCGAGGCATTGTCCGACGTCGACGTCACCATTGGCGCGGTCGCGGGCCTCGTAATAGATGGCCTGACTGGCGCCGTCCTCGGTGTAGAAGTACAGGTCGAAGACGCACCTGTCGGTGCGGTACTGCCAGACCTCGGCCGGCGGCTCCTGCCGACGCAATTCCGGCTCGCCCAGCATGGCGCTGATCTCCGACGGCGGCAGCCCGATCAGGACATCCGGATCGGCGCTCTCGACTCGGCCGGTCGATGCGTGCGGCCAGTGGCCGGTCGGTCCTTTGGCGCAGGCCGCGGTCAGTCCGGCGAGCACGGCGGCAACCAGGCACGCACGCCAGCGGGTCGACGATCCCGCCATGTCAGACAGTCCCCTCTTTGAGTGCGGCGTCCGCGGCCTTGACGTTGGCGTCGTGGATCGGAGTGACCACCGACTCCAACGGTTCCATCGTGCCGATGATCTGGCCGCCAGCCTCGACCTGCATCTCGCCGTAGTGCAGCGTGCCGGCGACGACGCCAGTGGCGCGAAGGAGCAGGCGGCCACGCACTGTCAAATCGCCGTCGAAACGACCGGCGATGTCCGCTTGTTCCAGCTCGGCGCCACCCTTGAAGACGCCGGTGTCGGCGATGTCCATGGCGCGACAGTCCTTCAACTTGGCCTCAACCGTGCCCTCGACCAGCAGGTGCTCGCAGGCGGTGATCTCGCCGGTCAGCGAAATGCCGCGCCCGACGATCAGCTTGCGGCCGGTTCCAAGGGTGGGCTGCGACGTTGCGACCACGCCGCGACGTTGCGACGCACCGGGCATGTCCACCAGATGGCGCGTAGATTCCGGCCGGATATTGCGTGTGGGTTGCTTGTCTGTGGACATCAACGAGGTCTCCATCGGGCGGGGCGGCGGGGCGGGGCAGGCAGGCGGCGGCGGCTGAGAGGCGGGCGCGAAACCGGCACCGGAGATAGGATATTTCGGCCTTCAACGCTATCACAAATCATTGCCAATTCCAGCCGCGCAGGCAGCCGCCTGTGCGCGTGAGCCGGCCAGCGACTGAAAGATATGAACCATGAAGGCGGTCCCGACGACCGGCACAAGTAGGTTCAGCACTGGAACGGAAACCAGCACGGCTATGACGACGCCGGCCCAGAAGACGCGGCCCGCATTTCGCCGGCGCAGCGCCTGCGCGGCCGCCGGATCGGCCCGGCGGAACGCCACCAGCTCGAAATACTCGCGGCCCAGCAGATAGCCGTTCACCGCATAGAACAGCAGCGGACCCAGCGGCGGCACGATCAGACCGGCCACCAGCGCCAGCAGATTGAACACGATCAGCACTGCCAAGAACCTGAGCGCGATGCCGATCGACGCGCCGACCCCCAGCGACCGAGCGGGGCCGAGGTCCGGGTAATGGCGCCGCTCGACCGCCTCGGCGACCCGGTCCAGCAGCAGACTGGTGACCACTCCGACGACGCCGGGAAACAGATACAGCGACAACACGAAGGCGGTGAACCCGCCCAGCACCTGGATGACGCCGGTCACCCAGCCAAATCCGGGAATCTCGATGCCGGTCATCGCCCAGGTCGCACCGGCGGTGAACGCCACGATCAGCGCCAGGGCGGCGCCGCCGCCGATCCACAGCACGCCGCGAATGGCCGGATCGCCAAGCTGCCCGAAGGCACGGCCGAGGGCGGCGATCATTACCCGGTGCCCCGACGGCGTGGCGGCGCGGACTCGCTGGTCCGCATCTCTCGCACCGGCCATGGCCTGCGCGACAGTGCCGCCCTGCGCGTCGCGCCCGGGCGGCCCGCCCGCGGCGGCTCCGGCGGTCCGGCACTTGCTGGCGACCGCCCAGCCGTTATACTCCGCCCCCGGTCGCGACCTGAGCCCAGTGACACCGGATGACCGCCACCCACAACGTCGTCGGCATCGGCAATGCCATCGTCGACATCCTCGTTCATGCCGACGACGACTTTCTTGTGGCAAACGGCCTGACCAAGGGGTCGATGACCCTGATCGACGCCGCCCGCGCGGACGAGCTTTACGGCCGGATGGGGCCGGCGATCGAGATATCCGGCGGCTCGGCGGCCAACACGATGGCCGGAGTCGCCTCGCTGGGCGGCAGGGCGGCCTATATCGGCAAGATCTGCACCGATCAGCTGGGCGAGGTGTTCCGCCACGACATCCGCGCCATCGGCGTCGATTTCGAAACCGCGCCGGTCGTCGGCGCGCCGCCCACCGCGCGCAGCCTGATCGTGGTCACGCCGGACGGCCAGCGCACCATGAACACGATGCTGGGCGCCTGCGTCGAGCTGGGGCCGGCGGACATCGACGAACCGGCAATCACCGGCGCCCAGGTGACCTATATGGAAGGGTATCTGTGGGACAAGCCGACCGCCAAGGAGGCGTTTCTGAAGGCGGCGACGATCGCCCACGACGCCGGACGGCGGGTCTCGCTCACGCTGTCCGACACCTTCTGCGTCGAGCGCCACCGCGACAGCTTTCGCGACCTCGTCGCCGGCCATGTCGACATCCTGTTCGGCAACGACCACGAGGTGATGGCGCTGTACCAGGTCGGCAGCCTCGACGAGGCCGTGGACGCCGTCCGCGGCGAGTGCGAGGTCGCGGCGATTACCCGCGGCGCCAAGGGATCGCTGATCCTGAACGGCGACGAGCGGTTCGAGGTCGCGGCGGAGCCGGTCGCCCGCATCGTCGACAGCACCGGCGCCGGCGACCTCTACGCCGCCGGCTTTCTGTACGGCTTCACCGACGGCCGCCACCCGGAGGAATGCGGCCGCCTGGGCAGCATCGCCGCGGCCGAAGTGATCAGCCATATCGGTGCCCGCCCCGAGGGATCGCTGGCCAAGCTGACGGCGCGATCGGCCTGAACCGTCCGGTGCCACGCATCGGTGCGCGCTATTCGTTCGACCACCATGAATTGACGACCGCGATCTGGCCGTAGAGCGGCTGGTAGTCGACGAAGCCGAGATCGCCCCAATAGGCGATGTGGTCGGTGTCCGAGTAGTACAGCGGCGCCACGTAGTGGCCCGACAGCAGGACCCGGTCCAGGGCGCGGGTCGCCGCCACCAGCGCGTCGCGGTCGGTGGCGTCGGCGACCGCCCGGATCAGCGCGTCGACGACCGGATCCCGGACCGCGGGGTAGTTCTTGGTGCCCTCCGCGTCCGCCGACTCGCTGCCCCAGTAGAAATGCTGCTCAGCGCCCGGCGACAGCGACACCCCCCAGCGGTTGATCAGCATGTCGAAATCGTAGGTCGCGGTCCGCTCCCGATATTGTGCGCTGTCGACTTGGCGAATGCTGGCCTCGACGCCCAGGCGCTTGAGGTTCTCCACGAAGCTGAGGGCGATCTTTTCGTCGTCCGAGTCGCGCAACAGGATCTCGAAGGCCAGCGGCTCGCCGGTGTCGGCGTTGACCCGCCGGCGGTCGCGCACCACCCACCCTGCCTCGTCCAGCAGACGGGTCGCGGCCCGCAGGTTCTGGCGGATATTGCCGCTGCCGTCGGTCGACGGCGGCGCATAGGTCGCGGTGAACACGCTGTCCGGAATCTGGCCCCGGAACGGTTCCAAGAGCGCCAGTTCGGCGCCCTCCGGCAACCCGCTCGAGGCCAGCGAGGAGTTGACGAAGAAGCTGTCGGTGCGGCGATAGAGCCCATGCAGATAGTTCGCGTTCACCCATTCGAAGTCAAACCCATAGGTCAACGCCTCGCGCACGCGGCGGTTGGCGAACACCGGTCGCCTGGTATTGAAGGCGAAGGCCCGCATGCCGCCGGGGCGGCCGTGCGGCGCGTCCATCAGGGCGACCCGGCCGTCGCGCGCCGCCGGAAAGTCGTAGCCGGTCGCCCAGCGGCTGGCGCTGGGCTCGAATCGGTAGTTGTACTCGCCCGACTGGAACGCCAGCATGGCAGTTGTGGCGTCCCGGAAATAGTCGAACCGGAGCGTGTCGAAATTGTACTGACCGCGGAACACCGGCAGGTCGGCGCCCCACCAGTCCGCAACGCGCTCGAAGGCGATGGTGCGCCCCGGCTCCAGGTCGGCGATACGGTACGGCCCGCCGCCCAGCGGCGGGTCCAAGGTCGTCTCGTCGAACGTATGGTCGCCGTAGTAGGCCCGGCTGATCACCGGCATCAACGCGATGATCAGCGCCGTCTCGTTGTCCGCCTCGTCGCTGAAGTTGAACCGCACGCCGTTGGTGCCGATCCGCTCGACCGAGGCGATGCGTTCGTAGTTGCGGCGGAAACTTGGGCGGCCGCTGTCGCGCAGGGTCTCCATCGAGAAGATCACGTCATCGACGGTGATCGGCGTGCCGTCGTGCCACCGGGCATCGGGGTTGAGCCGGAAGGTGACCCAGCTCCGGTCCTCTGGCGTCTCGATCGACTCGGCGACATAACCGTACATCGTGAACGGCTCGTCCCAACTGCGCGCCATCAGCGACGGGAACAGATAATCGCGCACGCCGGCGGCCGACCGGCCAAGGACGATGAACGGGTTGAGGCTGTCGTACGAGCCGACCAGGGCGCGGGTCAGGGTGCCGCCCCTGGGCGCGCCGGGATTGGCGAAATCGAGATGCTGGAAATCGGGCCCGTGCTTCGGATCGCCGTGCATCGCGATGGCGTGGGCGATCGTGCCCTCCGCCACCGCGCCAGGCGACGCGGCCACGCCAATGACGGCGGCGGCGAGGAGGACGCGGATGGCGCAGACCGGCGTGCTGGTCATGAAGTTGCCCCACAGATTTTAACGGAATTTGAAGCGTTTCGAGTGCAGTGTCGAAACCCGGCGCTGCCGGCGCAACCTGATTTGGCGCCGTGGCGTTCGGCTCGGCTTTGCCCTACCATTCGGCGTCTCTCACCTACCTGTGACGCGACACCATTCATGGAATAACGATGGACCTGTCCAAGATCGGGGTCGGTTTCGACCCCCCATGGGATATCAACGCGATCATCGAGAACCCATTGGGCGGTGATCCGGTGAAATACGAGCTGGACAAGGCGACGGGCGCCATGTTCGTCGACAGGTTCCTGCACACGGCGATGTACTATCCAGGCAATTATGGCTTCATTCCGCACACCCTGTCGGGCGACGGCGATCCGGTCGACGTCCTGGTCGTGGGCCGGATCCCGGTCATGCCCGGCGCGGTGATGCGCTCGCGCCCGGTCGGCGTGCTAGTCATGGAGGACGAGGCCGGCGATGACGAGAAGATCATCGCCGTGCCGGTCGACCAACTGCACCCCTATTTCACCGACGTGACCGCCTACACGGACCTGCCCGAGATTCTGCAGGAGCAGATCGCCCACTTCTTCTCCCATTACAAGGATCTGGAGAAGGGCAAGTGGTCGCGCATCCTGCGCTGGGGCGGTCCGGAAGAGGCGGCGGAGATGATCATCGCCGGGGCGGCCCGGGTGCCACAGCCCGACGCCGACGACGCGGATGACGACGAGCCGCCGCGCGCCGAACCGGTCCAACCGGCGCGGGCGGAGGAGCCGGCGGAACGGCGCGAGACGCAGGCGGACGAGCCGGCCGAGGCGACGG
>JAZFQW010000329.1:0-3433 GCA_036445335.1 Alphaproteobacteria bacterium
CGCCGCCAGCTCGCGCTCGGCGGCGGCCAGGCGATCGGACGTGGCGGCGTATCCGGCCGGATCGCGGGCGTACAGGTCGGGGTCGGCGAGGGCCCGCGTGAGTGCCGCCACCTCGCCCGCCAGCGCGTCGATCCGGCCGGGCAGGCGGTCCAGCTCGCGCTGCCTTGCATAGCTCAGCTTGCGCCGCGGCCTGGTCCGCGCCGGCGCCGGGTCGGCCGGCCGCGCCCTGGTCCGCGCCGGCGACGCAGCCGGGACCGGGCGCTGGCGCAGATAGTCGGCGTACCCGCCGACATATTCGGTCGCCCGTCCGTCGCCCTCCAGCGCGATCACCGAGGTCACCAGCCGGTCGAGGAAGTCGCGGTCGTGGCTGACCAGCAGCAGGGTGCCGGCATAGTCGCCCAGCACCTCCTGCAGCAGGTCCAGCGTCTCGATGTCGAGGTCGTTGGTCGGTTCGTCGAGCACCAGGAGGTTGCTCGGCCGGGCGAACAGCCGGGCCAGTAGCAGCCGGTTGCGCTCGCCGCCCGACAGGCTCTTGACCGGGCTGTCCAGCCGCGCCGGATCGAACAGGAAGTCCTTGAGATAGCCGGCGACGTGGCGCGGCCGGCCGCCGACCGGCAGATGGTCGCCGCCGCCCGGCGCCAGGGTCCGGCGCAGCGTCGCCTCTGGATCCAGGCTTGCGCGGCCTTGGTCGAAATAGACCGGCTCGACTCCGGCGCCGAGCCTGAGCAACCCGCCGTCGGGCGCAAGCGCGCCGATCAGCAACCGGACCAGGGTGGTCTTGCCGGCGCCGTTCGGGCCGATCACCCCGACCCGGTCGCCGCGCCGCAGCCGCGTGGAGAAGTCGCGGACGACCGCGCGCTCGCCGTCGGGGCCGGGAAAGCCCTTGGTGAGATGCCGCGCCTCCAGCACCAGCGTGCCGCCACGGCCGGCCGCGGCGGCGTCGAGCCTGGCGACCCCGGCGCGGGCCTGGCGGTCGCGGCGGTCCGCGCGCATCTGCTGCAACGCCCTGAGGCGACCCTGGTTGCGCTTGCGCCGCGCGGTCAGACCCTCGCGCAGCCAGCGCGTCTCCGTGGCGATGCGCGTGTCGAGCCGGTCGGCCGCGCGCGCCTCGTCGGCATAGACCCGCTCCGCCCACGCCTCGAACTGGTCGAAGCCGCCGCCGTGGCCACGCAGCCGGCCGCGGTCGAGCCACAGGGTGCGGCGCGACAGCGCGGCCAGGAACGCGCGGTCGTGGCTGACCTGCAGCAGGGCGCCGCGGTAGCCGGCCAGCCGGGCCTCCAGCCACTCGATGGTCGGCAGGTCGAGATGGTTGGTCGGCTCGTCCAGCAGCAGCACGTCAGGATCGCCGACCAGCGCGCGGGCCAGCGCGGCGCGGCGCAGCTCGCCGCCCGACAGGGTCTCCGGCGCGCGGTCGCCGGCGACGCCCAGCGGGTCGAGCGCGGCGGCGACGCGATGGTCGGGGTCGGCGTCGCCGCCGGGCAGGGCGGCGGCGACATAGCGCTCGACGGTGGCGAATCCGTCCAGGTCCGGCCCCTGCGGCAGGTAGGCAATGCGCGTCCCCGGCTGGACGAAGCGCGACCCGCCGTCCAGGTCGACGTTGCCGGCCAGCGCCTTCATCAGGGTCGACTTGCCGCTGCCGTTGCGACCGACCAGGCAGGCGCGGTCACCGGCGGCCAGCGCGACATCGACTGCGGCGAACAGCGGCCGGCCGCCGAAGGTGACGGTCGCGCCGATGAGCGCGACGAGCGAAGGGGACGCCGCCATGACGCCTCAGGTCGGCCCGCGTTCGCGGCGGATGCGGTCGTAGGCGGTGGTGATGATCGCCATCTTCTCGTTGGCGATGTCGATGAATTCCTGCGGCATGCCCGCGGCGATCAGCCGGTCCGGGTGGTTTTCCCGGATCAGCCGGCGGTAAATCGCCTTGACCTCGTCGTCGGCGGCGTCGCGATCGACCCCCAGGATTTCATACGGATCGGCCACGTCCGGGCCGACCTCGGCGGCGCGGATGCGCGCGAATTCGGCCTCGCTGAGCCCGAAGATCCGCGCGACGTCGTGCAGGAAGGCGACTTCGGACTCGTGCACCTCTCCGTCGGCCTTGGCGATGTGGAACAGGCACAGCAACAGGTCACCCAACACCGCCGGGCGGTCGCGGAACATGCCGGCAATCTGCCGCGCATAGGGCTCGAAGCCGCGGTGGTCGCGGCGCGCCAGGTTGAAGATGCGCTGGACGTTGGCCTGTTCCGCAGGCGGGACGCGGAACACCTCTTTGAACGCGTTCACCTCGTCACTGGTGACCACGCCGTCGGCCTTCGCCATCTTGGCGCCCAGCACGATGACGGCGATGGTGAACGCGATCTTCCTGGTGTTGTCATCGCCCTCGCCGGTAGCCGCCGAGACCGCCTTGGCGGTCAGCTTGTCGACCGCGTGGCCGGCCGCCGCGCCGATGATCGCGCCCAGCGGCCCGCCCATCGCCATGCCGGCCGCCCCGCCGACTATCTTGCCCCAGATGCTCATGTGACTTCGGTGTCGCTCTCGCCGCGGCCGCACCATAACCCGCATCTCTCACACTGGCCACGGTCCGCGGGGCGGCCGCCGGCGCCGGCCATGGCGCGCTTCATGCCGGCACCGAGGAGAATATCGGCCTTTCGGCCGCTCTCGGCGCTGTCATCTTCGGCGCCGCCGCGCTGCTCGTCGGCGCCTTGGAGACCAGCCTATCGCGGACCGACGGAGCGAGCAGGCGCGATCCGGTCAGCCGCCGCCGGGCGGCGCGGCTGCGGCGGTCCGGGGGCTGGGGGCGAGGCGCCCCAGGCCCGGCAGCTTGATCGCCAGGTCCAACGGGTCGACGCCGATGGTCAGGCCGAGCAGGTTGAGCTCCAGCCCTTCCTCCCAGCCGATCAGCACCCCGGCCATGCCGCGCACGGAGAGCTGCAGACCGGTGCCGCTGGGACTCGGCGCCCAGAACGTCCATGGCCCCAGATAGTCCTTGCCGACGGCGGTCGGCGGCAGGTCGAGCCTGAGGCCGGGCACCTGACGGCCGATATGGGCGGTGAAGGTATTGCTGTTGGGGCCGGGCCAAGTGCCGTAGGTGTCGGGGAAGGGATACGACCGGACCGCCGCCTCGATCTGGGGGATCAGCGCCGCCGCCTGGGGCCCGCGCAGGTCGACGTAGAGCTCGGGCGGCTGGCCGTACCAGCGCCGGTCGGGGCGGCGGTTGCCGACCGACACCGCGCCGCCGCCGCGCCGCACCTGCCACCCGATCACCTCGTAGGTGGTGAACGACGGCGCCCGCTCGGGCTTGACGGCGACCCAGGTGTGCACGGCGAACGCGCCGCGCCACGCGAACGTCCGGGCGCCGTAGACCTGCACCACTGCCTCCGGCGTGGTCTCCGGGTCCGGCGCGATGCCCGTCGGCTCGCGGCTGGCGGTCGACCAT
>JAZFQW010000330.1:0-2414 GCA_036445335.1 Alphaproteobacteria bacterium
GTTCCAAGCCCCTGGCCAACCCCCTGAAAACGCGGCCCCGCGGGTCGACTAGGGAGGCGCGGGTGCCGCGTCGCGGGCGCTTGACGATGCACCCGGCATCGCCGGCCCGCCCGCTCCTGACACCCGCGCGTCCCTGGTCGATGCGGACCATAAGCATTACTCGGACAGGCTCCTAGGCCGCGGGCCCGGCCGCACCGCCAGGCGCGTAGACGGGATAGCTCTCGGCGATCACGCCGTCCACCCGGGCGCGCAACTCGCGCTCAAATCCCAGCGCGAACAGCGCCTCCGCCGCCAGGAACAGTCCCATCGTCAGGCCGATCGCCCGGCCGAACGCGATCCACAGGGCCCACGCCGCCACCGCCACGACCACGGCCAGCGACAGCGCCGTGCCCGCCGCCTCGATCCGGGCGAGCGTCAGCGCCGTCAGCAGCGCAACGATGATCGCCGGGATGCCGAAGACATGGGTCAGCCGGGTGCGACGGTCGCGATGGTACGTCGCGTACATTGCCAACTGGCGCTCGAACGGCGTCGCCGCCATCGGTCGGGTCCTCGCGAAAATGCGGTCAGCCGCCGCCCGTTCGCCGTTGTCGCGCCGCCCCTTACGTGAGCGCTGCGCAGGCCTTCTGGATGCGGGCGCAGGCCGAGCTCAGCACGTCGGTCGAGGTGGCGTAGGAGACGCGGAAGAACGGCGACAGGCCGAACGCCGCGCCGTGCACCGCCGCCACCCCCTGGGCGTCCAGCAAGTAATCGACGAAGTCCTCGTCGGTCTTGATGGTCTTGCCCTTGGGCGTCGACTTGCCGATGCAGCCGGCGCACGACGGGTAGACGTAGAATGCGCCCTCCGGCGCGTGGCAGACGATGCCGTCGGCCTGGTTCAGCAGGTCGACCACCATGTCGCGGCGGCGCTGGAACACTGCGGCGCGCTCGGCGATGAAGTCCTGCGGGCCGTTCAACGCCTCGATCGCCGCCGCCTGGCTGATCGAGCACGGGTTGGTGGTGCTCTGGCCCTGCACCTTGGCGATCGCCTTGATCAGCTCCTTCGGCCCGCCGGCGTAGCCGATCCGCCAGCCGGTCATGGCGTAGGCCTTGGACACTCCGTTCATCGTCAGCGTGCGGTGGTACAGCTCGGGTTCGACCCCGGCGATGGTGGTAAACGCGAAGTCGCCGTAGACCAGATGCTCGTAGATGTCGTCGGACAGGATGTGGACCCGTTCGTGGCGCAGCAGTACCGCCGCCAGCGCCTTCAGCTCGTCGGTGGTGTAGGCGGCGCCCGACGGGTTGTTCGGCGAGTTGAGGATGATCCATTTGGTCTTCGGCGTGATCACCGCCTCCAGGTCCTCCGGCGCCATCTTGAAGCCGGACGCGGCGTGGCACACCACCGGCACCGGCACGCCGCCGCACAACAGCGTGATGTCGGGGTACGACACCCAATAGGGCGCCGGCACGATGACCTCGTCGCCGGGGTCGACCGTGGCGATCAGCGCGTTGAAGATCACCTGCTTGCCGCCGGTGCCGACGGTGATCTGCTCGGGCGTGTAGGTCAGCCCGTTCTCGCGCTGAAACTTGGCGACGATCGCCTGCTTCAGCGCCGGCGTCCCGTCGATCGCTGTGTACTTGGTCTGGCCATCGCGGATGGCGAGGATCGCCGCCTCCTTGATGTTGTCCGGAGTGTCGAAGTCGGGCTCGCCGGCGCCCAGCCCGATGACGTCGCGGCCCGCCGCCTTCAGCTCGCGCGCCTTGCCGGCCACGGCGAGAGTCGGCGACGGCTTGATGCGGCCGATCGATTGCGACAGGAACGACATGACGAACTCCCCCGGACCCCGGATTTGCGACGACCGGGACACTAGCCCACATCTCTCACACTGGCGATGGTCTGCGCGGTGCTGTCGCGCCGACTGGACAGGAACGCCGGGCGCGCCGCTGTGGACGGCGATCTTCGCGTCGTGGATCGCCGGGACCGGCGCCTCGTCGATCCATGAGACTCCCTCTATACGGCCTGCTCGCGCGGCGGCGCCCGGCGATTCTTCATGATCCGCCGCATTCCCGCCACGATTGATCACCGAAACACCGCTTTTGCGACCCGCCGGGCGCCACGGTGCCCCGCCACAGTCGGGCAAAGGGCATCTACAAGAATTGGGGATCATCCATGGCACAGGCAGAATCCCTGTCGCATGGCCGCCGACTGTCGAGGGCGTTCTTCGCACTGGTCGGCATCCTGCTGGTTCTGGCGCTGATCCACGACGGCGCCGCCGCCGAGACCGGCGCGCCGGTCCCGGTGGACGCGATGCACCGCGGCGGGCTGTACCTGCCGTCGGAGCTGCCGGGTTACGTGGTGCCGGCGACGACGGTCGACACCACCGCCCACATCACCGTCAGCGGGCTGGTCGGGCGGGCGCGGATCACCCAGCGCTTCG
>JAZFQW010000331.1:0-2534 GCA_036445335.1 Alphaproteobacteria bacterium
GCTCAGCTTCACCGCCAGCGACGATGCAATCTACGAGCTGGCCGAGAGCTTCGCCGTCACCCTGGACACGGTCTCGGGCGGCGGCGCCACCGGGGCGGGCAGCGTCGGCACCGGCACCGTGGTCAGCGACGAGGCGCCGCCGACCGTTTCCATAAACGACATCACGATCCACGAGGGCGGGGTCGGCGGCCCGGCGACGGCGTCGTTCACGATCTCCATCGACCGCGCCACCTACGAGGACGTGAGTGTGACCTGGTCGGTGGCCGACGTCACTACCCTGCCTTCGGACACCACCGGCCCGACCTCGGGCACCGCCACCATCGCGGCGGGCACCACCAGCGTGGCGGTGAGCCCGGCCCTCAGCTTCACCGCCAGCGACGATTCGATCTACGAGCTGGCGGAGAGCTTCGCCGTCACCCTGGACACGGTCTCCGGCGGCGGCGCTACGGGCGCCGGCAGCGTCGGCACCGGCACCGTCATCAGCGACGATATTAACACGGCCCCGGTGGCAGGCGTTGACACCGTCCTCACCAACATCGTGGATGGATCGTCCATCACCTTCCCAATCGCGTCGCTGCTGGTCAACGATAGTGACGCCGAGGGCGACGCGCTGAGCGGTTTTGCGATCGTCGGCGGCTCCGCGATCGGCGGCACCGCCGTCATCAGCGGCAGCGACGTCGTGTTCACCCCGGACCCCGGCGCGTTCTCGGCGGGCTCCTTCAGCTACACCGTCTCCGATGGCGCGCTCACCTCGGCGCCGGCTTTGGTATCCATCGCGGCAAGCAGCGGTGACACCATCGCCGGTGGCGCCGGTTCCGAGATCCTGATCGGCAATGACATGGCACTGACCCTGTCGACACTCGGCGATGCCACGCTTGGCGGTCTGACGTTTGGAGATGACGATCTGGCCGAGTACGTTCCGGCGACTGACACGGCGGCCCTGTCCTTTGACGGCGGTGCGTTATTCTCCAACGGCTCCGAGGACGTCGACGCCGTTCACGTCCTTGCCAACGGCCACATCATCCTGTCGACAATCGGTGACGCAACCCTCGGCGGCCTGACGTTCGGCAAAGACGATCTGGTCGATTACGATCCGGTCGCGGACACCGCGACGCTGCTGTTCGACGGCGGCGCGCTGTTCTCCAACACATCCGAGGACATCGACGCGGCTCATGTCCTTGCCAATGGCCACATCGTCCTGTCGACGACCGACGACGCGACGCTGGGCGGCCTGACGTTCGGAGACGATGATCTGGTCGAGTACGATCCGGTGGCCGATACCGCGACTCTGATTTTCGATGGCGGCGCGCTGTTCTCCAGCGGTTTCGAGGATATCGACGCCGTTCACGTCCTCGATAATGGTCACTTCGTCCTGTCGACGATCGGCAACGCAACCCTCGGCGGTTTGAGTTTCGGAGACGATGATCTGGTCGACTACGACCCGGTCGCGGACACAGCGACGCTGCTATTCGACGGCGGCGCATCGTTTTCCAACGCCGCCGAGGACGTCGACGCCGCATTCGTCAGTGGCGACAGCACGCTCACCGGCGGCGCCGGCGATGATTGGCTCGACGGTGGCGATGGCCCGGACACGCTCACCGGCGGCAGCGGCAGCGACGTGTTCGCGTTCGGCGCCGGCGACAGCGGCGTCGATCAGATCACCGACTTCGACGTCGCCAACGATGCCAACGCCGACAATGACTCGTTCGACGTCTCGGATCTGCTGACCGTCGATCCCACCGGCGACCCGGTCGCCACCTACGTCTCCATCACCGACACCGGCACAGGGGCGGTGATGTCCGTCAATCCGGACGGCGTCAGTGGCTTCACCCCGGTCGCGACCCTGGCAGGCGTCAGCAGCGGCGACGTGATCCAGGTCATCCTCGATCCGGACGATCCCGTCGCGACCGTCACTGTGGCCTGAAGCTCTTGCCGATGCGGCGCGTGCCCCGCGTTGCCAGCCAAATCAAGTAGTAGTGCCGCCGCCGCCGCCCGGCGTGCAGTGCCAGCATCCTCGCCTGCACCGCGCTCACCCGGCCGGGGGAGAGGTGGACGAGCTGTGCACGCGCTACGCCGATCCGGCCGTCGGCGAGCGCCTGCCATACCTCCTGTCCGCCGCGCACCGCGCGCAGCTGGAAGAAGGCGCTGAACGGCGCCTCGACCAGCGGCGGATGACCCTCGCCCAGCCAATCGGAGAATGCCTCGTTGATGGCGAGGACGACCTGCCCCTGGTTGAGCAGCAGCCCGGGCGCCGGGCACGCGTCGACGGCGTCGACTAGGCTCTTGCCGGCGAGCAGTAGATCGGCGCGCGCCGCCGCCCGCTCCGCCTCGGCCATGCAGAAGACGCGCAGATAGGAGGAGAAGTTGCGCCCGTCATAGCCGGCGGCCAGCTCCGCCACCAGCCGGCCCAGGCGCAGGCCGCGCGCCTGGGCCGCACCCTCCAGCGTGCGCCAGAAGGCGCTCTCCAGGCGAACCGAGTAGCGTCTTTTATTGAACTGGACGATTCGTGGTTTCGGCTCTTCGTGATATATGCC
>JAZFQW010000332.1:0-2314 GCA_036445335.1 Alphaproteobacteria bacterium
CTGCTTACAACGTTTTTACACAGCCTAGGTCATGAGCGGCAGTCCGTGGCGGGGCCAATAATGGTCTGTTATTTGCCATGAAGCAGAGCTTCAAGTTGTGAGTACATGGTCTAATCCGCATCTTTCGGCCGGGGGCCACCCGGCGGAACGATGCCGTCGCGAACCCAGTCGTCGAAGATGCCGAGCGCCGTCGTCGCGAACGCGGCGTCGTTGATGTGGCCGTCGCATTCGACCAGCCGGACCGGCGGCGCAATGGCGGTGCCGATCTCGTCGATGAACGCGGACAGACCGGCGGGATCGTGGACGGGCTCGCCCTCGCGGTCCCATTCCTCGATCCCCCGCAGCGGCAGGATGAACGTGGTCGGGCCGTTGGCCTTGGCGAGTTTTTCCGCGATGGCGCGGGCGGTCCGGCGGCGCTCGTCCGGCGTCAGCGCGACCGACGCGATCAGCCGGTTGTGGGCGTGATAGCCGCGGTCTTTGTACCTGTCGGGCATCGGGGCCCAGGTCGCCAGGTCGACGAGATCGATGCACCCCGGCGCCACGATCTGCGGGATCCCCGCGGCGCCGGCCGCCTCCAGACGATCGGCGCCGGCGCTTACGACTGACCCGTTCAGGTGGTTACCGACCTCGGGCAAGCTGAAATCCATGACCGCTGCGAACCGACCCTGCGCCGCGAGCGATTCGAAGGCGCGGCCGCCCATGCCGGTGGTGTGGAAGACCGCGACCTCGTAGCCCCGCGCCTCCAGTTCCGGCTTCAGCGCGACCATGTAGCTCAGGCACGACTTGCCCAGCGAGGTCATGCCGACCACCGGCCGGTCCTCGCGCGGTTTCACCGCCGACCGGCAGGCGCCCAGGACCGCCCCCGCCGCCTGGCTGAGCGCCGACTTGCAGATGCCGTTCAGTCCGTACAGGCCGCCGGCCCACAGGATCATCATCAGGTCGGCGGGCATGCGCTCCGCCGGGATGAGCGGCGAAAACGCGACCGTCGAGACCACCATCTTCGGAACGCCCAGCGGCAGTGCCGCGGCGGCGTCGAGCGCGAGGTCGGTGCCCATCGTCCCGCCCAGCGCGATCATGCCGTCGATCCGCCCGGACACGTAGCGCTGCCGCGTCAGGCGCGACGCGCCGTCGGCCATCCTGGTCATCGCCTTGTTCTCGTCGCCCAGCGCGACGATGTCGGCGATGGTGGTTCCGGCGGCGGCGGCGACGTCGTGCTTGGTGATATCCGGCGGCACGCTCGGATGGCCCAGCACCCCGACATCCATCAGCATCGCGCGGCCGCCGCCGGCCTCGATGCAGGTCTTCATGAACAGCAGCTCATCCGATTTCGTGTCGACGGTGCCGATGATCAGGATGTTTGGGTCGTTGCTCATTTTTCATCCCTGTCCATAGCCGGTTTTCCAATGGTGTTCGGCGCCGTCAACGGCCGCCGTCAACGGGACTATGCGCGCATCCGTTCACCGTTCGCATCGTAGAACGGCCGCAGACGCACATCGATCGGATGGCGAACGCCGGCCACATCGACATCGAAGCGATTTGCGTCGAGCCAGTCCCGGCTCACGCCATCCGGATTCTCGAGCGTCGCCAGTCCCAGCGACCGCCCGATGCGGAAACCCCACGCGCCCGACGTGACGTGACCGACGATGGTGTCCTGTAGCCAGACCGGTTCGTTGTGAAGCAGGAACGGACCCCCCGTCACCGTGGCGTCGCGCAGCGCGATGGCGACGGTTCGATGCCGCGTCGCCGGCGCCTGCCCGCGCTGGGCTTCCAGCGCCTCGTGACCGACGGATCGGCCGGGCTTGTCCCAATCCACGGCGAATCCGAGGCCGGCCTCCAGGGGTGTGTCCTGCTCGGCGATATCGTGCCCGAAATGCCGGAACGCCTTTTCCATGCGGCAATGATTCATCGCGAACAGGCCGGCATGGCGCAAACCGTGCGGGCTTCCTTCCTCGATCAGGGCCTCGTAGAGCCCGGCGGCGAATTCGGTCGGGAACAGCAGCTCGTAGCCGAGCTCGCCGAAGAACGAGCGGCGGATCGCCCAGACCCGCGCGTAGGCCACGTCGATCTCACGCGCGGCACCGAAGGGAAAGGCGGCGGTCGAGAGATCATCCGGCGAGAGGGCGGCGACAATCGCGCGCGACGACGGGCCATGGAGCGTCAGCAGGCCCATGCCCGACGTCGCGTCGAAAATCTCGAAGCGCCAGTCGGGGTCGGCGTGGGACTTGATGTACGACTGGTCGCGGACCTGGCTGGGATGTCCGGTCAGCACCAGGAATGTCAGCGCCGACAGCCGCGTGACGGTGACGTCGGCCTC